>JASHWO010000316.1 GCA_030044045.1 Acidimicrobiales bacterium | reverse complement strand
GCCATCCCTCGGAGTACTGGTCGGGGCTGGCCCGGCCGGGCATGCCGCCGAAGGTCCGGTAGTAGGTCCCCCCGTACCAGCCCCACTGCATCACCGCGTAGCCCTGGACGAAGCCCAGCGGCTCCATCCCCATCGCCAGGCACGAGGCGAAGTCCACGATCGACAGCCCCGTCGACCAGGCACCCTGGCCCAAGCGTTGCGTCGCCGCCTCGGGAAGCGATCCGTCCCATCCTTCCCCGTTGACGGTCTCGGCTCCCGGCGCCTCCGCCGGCCCGCCCCCGAGCTCGTCCGGCGAACCGGTCGGGACGTCGTCCATCAGCCGTCGAGCGAGATGATCGTGCGCGGTTCGGGGATGGCGTGATCCCCGTCGTCGCGCTTGGCCACCGCCGTGCCCAGCGAGAGGAACTCGATGGTGTGGTCGCCCCACATGTGGGACTTCTCCTCCAGCCGCACCCCCACGATCCCGGTGGCGCCGAGCGTGTTGGCCTCGTCCTGCATCCGGGTCATGGCCAGCTCCCGGGCCTCGTAGAGGGCCTGGGTGAAGTTCGGCAGCTCGACGTTCTGCCCGGCGGTGCGCAGGGTCTGGCCGAGCCCCCGGTGGGCGATGTGGTACACGCAGGTCCCCATCACCAGGCCCAGCGGTACGTGACCGGTCTGCATGAGCGTCCAGAAGTCCTGCCCCGAGAGGTCGGAGGTGAAGGGCTTGCCCTGGTTGTTCCGGTAGGAGCGGCCGTCCTCGGCCTTGACCGCGGTGCCCAGGGCGATGAACTCGGCGGTGTCCGAGCCCCACTCGTAGTAGTTCACGTCCAGCCGGACCCCGACCACCCCGTCGGCCCCCAGCTCCACGGCCTCGGCGTCCATCCGGTTCATGGCCAGCTCGCGGGCGTTGTACATGGCCTCGGTGAGCTTGGCCAGCTCCTGGCTCTGCGACCACCGGCGGGTCTGGATGCCCAGGTGGTAGATGGAGCTGCCCATGACGAAGCCGAGGGGGTGGAAGCCGGCTTCTTTGACGAGCAGGAACTCGTTCACCGACAGATCCGACGTGAACATCCCCTTGTGGCCGGGACGGTCCTCCAGCTCGGCCAGGCGCCGGCCGGCGTCCGGCGGGAGGTCCGCCCCGGTGGCGGCACCCGCCCCGGTGGCGGCACCCGCCCCGTCCCCGCCGGGCGGCGGCGTGTCAGTGGTCATCGTGTCCCTCCGTTCGTCGCTGCTGCCGTCCGTCGGCCGGGGCTGCTGCCGGGGCCGTTGCCGTTGCCGTTGCCGGGGCCGGGGTTGCTGTCGATCCCGTTGTCGATCCCGTTGTCGATCCCGTTGTCGTCCACGCCGGTCAGCCCTGCCCGCCGATGACGATCGACTCCAGGGCCTGGCGGGTGGCGGTGGAGCTGGCCGCCTCCTGGCGCAGGGCGCCCAGGAGCTGGCGCAGCCACTCGTCCATCGACACCCGGGCCGACCGGATGCGGATGCCGCCGCTGCTCCGGGCCACGGTGCACTCCAGCACCCCGCCGTCGACCACGGCGTCGAGCGTGTCGTCGCCGAGGCGCACCGAGACCCGCCGGATCTCGTCGGTGTGGCGGCGCAGGCGGCCGCCGGCCCGCTCCACCTGGAGGCGGTCGCCGAGAGCCCCGGCGAGCCGGCTCACCAGCGCCTTCAGCAGGAGGCACACGTCGCCCCCGTCGGCCTGGAGCGACGACGCCAGCAGGTCGAGGTCGAGCGACGGGTCGTCCATCGACGGGTCGTCCATGCGCTCAGGCTACTGCCCGGGCCGGGACGGCTCCTCTCGCCTCCCGTGCCGTCGGTGGGCGGTGGGGTGGCCGGGCTCCCGGTGGCCGGGCTCCCGGTGGGCCAGCCACCGCAGCCGGGCGGCCCGGGCGTCCCAGGAGTAGACCACCGCCGACCCGGCGAGGAGGTCGTGCAGGGCCCGCCGCTCGCGCTGCACCAGGATGCCCAGGAGGCCCAGGCCCAGCAGGAGGAAGCTGAGAGGGAGTGCCGCCGTGCGCCGCGCCGCCCGCCCCGGGGGCAGGGGGCCGCCGTCGGCCCGGACCACCTGCAGGCCGAGCAGGGCCATGCCCAGGGTCTTGCCGCTCAGGGACCATTGGTAGGAGAAGTAGGCGAACCCCCAGAGCACCAGCACCACCGCGCCGGCTACCTGGTGGGTGTCGAAGGAGAACGGCTGGCCCACGAGGATCTGGCTGGCCAGCGAGAGGCCGGCGGCGCCGAGGGTGAAGGCGCCCCAGATCACGCCGATGTCGACGCCGAAGGCCACCAGTCGGCTGGCCGCGCCTGCGTAGTGTCCCTGCCGCCCGACGGTGGCCTCGGGGGAGGGGGGCACGACGGTCATGGGGTGCCGGTCGGGGTGCGCGTGACCGGCTCCGAGGGGGAGCCCGCGCCGGCGCTGCCGGTGCCGGTTGGCGGGGCGGGGAGGGGGCGGGTCCCGTCGCCCGCCGGAGCGGTTCCCGCACCCACCAGGAGGGGCGGGCCGGTCGGCAGCATGGCCGGGTCGCGCCGCAGGAGGCGGTTGGTCCAGCGGGCGAAGAAGTCGTCCAGGCCAACCCCCTGGCTGCGCAGGAGGTCGAGCACCTCGGTGAGCACGCCGGTGGTGGACTTGGCGATGATGGCGCCCAGCTCGGTCTGCTCCACCAGGGCGTCGATGTCGAGCTGCGCCACGATCTTGCCGACGTCCACCCGCCCCACCAGGGCGTTGACGTCGATCCGCTCCACGATCCGCTCCACGTCCACCCGCTCGACGAGGGCGTCCACGTCGACTCGGTCCACGACGCGCTGGACGTCGACCCGCTCCAGCAGTGCATCCACGTCGACCCGCCGGACGAGGGCGTCCACGTCGATGGCGTCGACCACCAGGTTGACCACCCGCTCGGCCACGGCTTGGGCCAGGCGCTCGACGCCGTCGCTCAACGGGTTCGATCGCACCGCTCCATTCTCCCATCGGGGGTCGCGCGGGCCGGGCCAGGCGCCGGGGAGGGTGCGGGCCCGGGGGCCGAGGCGGGCCGGTCTCCCCCGCCGGCCCCGCCGGCCCCAGCGGCGGGCG
>JASHWO010000315.1 GCA_030044045.1 Acidimicrobiales bacterium | reverse complement strand
GTGCTCATGCTGACCGGCGCCGGGGCCATGTTCCTGGTGACCAACGCCTTCCAGGCCGGGCCGCTGGCCGCCTCCCAGCCCGGCCTGACCCTGGTCGACCCGCTGGTGGCCAGCCTGCTCGGGGTGACCATCTTCGGCGAGCAGATCCGCACCGGGGCGCCGTACCTGGCCGGCGAGGTGGTGGCCGGGCTGGTGCTGGTGGCCAGCGTGATCCTCCTGGCCCGCAGCCCGCTCATCCAGTCGCCGATGGTGGACGCGGCGCCGGTGGCCGAGGTTGCGCAGGCCCCGGTGGTGGCGGCCCCGGCTCCGGTGGCCGCTGCCGCCGACCCGCCTGACGGCACCGGGCGGGTCACGGACGGACGGGTCGCCGACGGCGCCGCGACCCCGTTCCTCGACGGCCACCGCCGGGACGGGGACGCCGTCCCCCGCGGGGTGCCGCACCTCGTCCAGCCTCCGGCGGCCCCAGGCGGGAGCTTGTCTCCGGGTGATTGAGAGGCCCAGCGGACAGCCAGTGCGGGCTCGCCGCCCCCCGGACGGCGCATCGCGGCGTTGTCGTCGGTCGGCCATGGCTCCGGCATGGCCTCCCTCCCCCGCCTTGCGCTGCTTGCCCGGCTGGACTGCTCCCTGGTCCACCCTGCCTGTCCGCTGGGCCTCTGACCCCGCTGCCTGGTGGCGCGCCGAGAGTGGGCGAGGGGGGACTTGAACCCCCACATCCTTTCGGACACAGGAACCTGAATCCTGCGCGTCTGCCTATTCCGCCACTCGCCCGAGCGACCCCGACAGGCTAGTCCACGGCGGCGCCAGCGCCGCCCGTCGGACCGTCCTGTGCCCGCCCCGAGCCTGCCCTGCCACCCGGCGCGGGTGGTGCCCCACTGCGGCGAACACCCGGCCGGTAGGATCCTTCGGACCATGGGACTCCAGCAGTTGGAGGAGCGTCTCGAGCGCCTGGTGGAGGGCACGTTGGCCAAACCCTTCCGGAGCAACCTGCAGCCGATCGAGATCGGCCGCCGCCTGACGCGCGAGATGGACCTGCACCGCCGAGTGGGGGTGCACGGCCTCATCGCGCCCAACGCCTTCACCGTGACCCTGGCCCCGGCCGACGTCGAGCGGTTCACCAACTTCATCGACGCGCTCTCCCGGGAGCTGGCCGACGCCGCCCGTGAGCACGCCCGGGCCGAGGGTTACGAGTTCGTGGGCCCGGTCGACGTCCAGATCTACGAGGGCACCCGCCTGCGGGCCGGGCGCTTCACCATCACCTGCGAGGTGGTGGAGGGGCCGGAGGAGCACGTCCGAGCCGAGCTGGTCCTGCCCGAGGGGGACCGGGTGTCCATCGGCGAGGAGCCGGTGGTGATCGGCCGCCTCCCGGAGTGCGCCGTGGTGCTGGGCGACCCGAACGTGAGCCGCCGGCACGCCGAGATCCGCCACGTCGGGGAGGCCCTGGTGGTGACTGACCTGGGGTCGACCAACGGCACCCGGGTGAACGGGGTGGCGGTACGCGAGCAGCACCTGGCCAGCGGGGACGAGATCACCGTCGGTTCGACCACCCTGGTGCTCGAACTGTCGTGACCGTGGCCGGCGGTACGGCGCTCCTGGGCGCCTCCACCAACTACTCGGCGATCATCCGGCCCCTTCAGTGGCTGGTCATCGCCCTGGTGTTCCTCTTCTTCCTGCGGGTGGTCCGGGCGGTGTGGGTGGAGGTGCGGCCGGCCGGGCCCCGCCAGACCCGGTCCGACCGGCGCCGGGCGGCCCGGGAGGAGGCCCGCGCCCTGGAGGGCCACACCCGGAAGAGCCGGCGCAAGCAGCTCTTCCTGGAGGTGCTGGAGCCGCTGGACCAGGCGGGCCGTACCTACGACCTCGACGACGAGCTGACCGTCGGCCGGTCGCCCGGCTGCGGCGTGCCCACCACCTACGACGTGTACAGCTCCACGCTGCACGCCCGCCTGTACCGCCGCGGGGACCAGCTCTGGGTGGAGGATCTGGGCTCCACGAACGGGAGCTTCGTGAATTCCGAGCGCATCACCAAGCCCACCCGGCTGGCCCGGGGCGACCTGCTCCAGATCGGGGCAACGGTGTTCGAGGTGACCCGGTGACCGTGGTACTGCGCTCGGGCTCGGCCACCGACGTGGGCCGGGTCCGGAGCTCGAACCAGGATCTCTCGCTGGAGCAGCCCGACCTGTTCGCCGTGGCCGACGGGATGGGGGGGCACGCCGGCGGCGAGGTGGCGGCCGAGGTGGCGGTGGGGGCGCTCCGGGACGCCTTCACCCACCGGTCCACGGTGGACGGGCTGCGCCAGGCGGTGGCCGAGGCGAACCAGGCGGTGTGGCGCCAGAGCCAGCTCCGCAGCGAGCTGCGGGGCATGGGCACCACCTTGACCGCGCTGGCCCTGGTGGACGGGGCTGACGGGCGGGACGTGATCGCCCTGGCGAACGTAGGCGACTCCCGGGCCTACGTGTACTCGGACGACCGGATCACCCAGGTCACCTCGGACCACAGCCTGGCCGAGGAGAAGGTGCGCCAGGGGGAGATGACCGAGGCCGAGGCGGCGGTCCACCCGCACCGGCACATCCTCACCCGGGCCCTGGGCGTTGCCTCCTCGGTGGAGGTGGACCTTTGGGAGCTGCACCTGCGGGCTGGCGACCGGGTGCTGCTGTGCAGCGACGGCCTGACCAACGAGGTGGAGCCGGACGGCCTGGCCGAGGTGCTGGGCTCGGTGGCCGACCCGGCCGAGGCGGCCCGCCGGCTGGTGGCGGCGGCCAACGCCCACGGCGGCAACGACAACATCACGGCGGTGGTGGTCGACGTGCTGGAGGCGGCTGGTGCCGCCGATGCCGGGCCCGCCGTCGGGTCGACCGGTACCGCCGCGGCCGACGGCTCGCCCCGGCCACCCGCCGGCGCTCCTTCCGGGACGCCCCTCGCGGCTCCCTCGCCACCTGCCGCCCCGACGGCGGGTACGCCGGCCACCCACTCATCCGCACCGGGGGGGGTGGCCCTACCCTCGGCCGGCGACGACGAATCCTTCACCGCCGTCGTGCCCGCGGT
>JASHWO010000314.1 GCA_030044045.1 Acidimicrobiales bacterium | reverse complement strand
GGGGCACGGCGCCGTTGGCGCTGGCGACCGGGCCGGCGAGCTACGGCGGGCCTTGGCCGCCCTGCAGGCCGAGCCGGCGGCGGGCGGCGGCGGGGACGGCACGCCCCGCGGCGCCACCTCCGACCTCTCGATCGACGAGACGCTGCTGCTGCACTCGATCGGCTGGGAGCCGGTGGACCTGGTGTTCGGGGTGTCGTGGTGGTCGATCCCCTGGGGCGCCTGGCAGTGGCAGACGGGGGAGATCGCCGAGGCGTCCAAGGCCTTCGCCGGGGCCATGCAGGAGGCCACCGACCAGCTCCGGGACGAGTGCGCCCACGCTGGGGGCTCGGGGGTGGTCGGGGTGGAGATCGGCCTGCGGGTGGCCTCGCACCACGTCGACGTCTCGCTCACCGGCACCGCGGTGCGGCGGATCGGGGGCGGGAAGGTCGGCTTCGAGTTCCTCTCCGACCTGTCGGCCCGCGACTTCGCCCTGCTCACCCGGTCGGGCTGGTGGCCGTTGGGCCTGGTGGCCGGAGCCAGTTTCGTGGTGGCCCCCCGCCGCACCGGGCGCCAGTGGATGGCCCAGCAGGGACAGAACCTGGAGCTCCCGAACCTGACCCAGGCGCTCTACCAGGTGCGGGAGCAGGCCATGGAGCGGATGCAGCAGGCCGGGCTGGCCATGCAGGCCGACGGCGTGATCAACGTCAAGCTACGGGAGGGGCCGCTCGGCTACAACGGCCGCATCATGCAGTTCGTGGCCGTGGGCACCGCCGTCCGCCTGCGCGAGGAGGCCCATCGCCGCGTCGGTCCGGCGATGGTGGTACCCCTCGACGACGCCGTCCGCCAGTTCGACGCCGGCAGCCTGCGCGGCGCCGGGTAACCCCTCCCCCTCCCCCTCCCCCTCGCCAGCGCGCCGCGCCAGCGGCGTGCGACCGCCCCCGCCCGCAGCCGGCAGCGCCAGAGGCGGTGGAAGCGCCGGGTCAGCGAGCGTTCATGAGCTGGGTGGCGGCCATCTCGAAGTAGGCCAGTAGCTCGGCCTCGTCGTCGGGTGCCAGCCCGGCCGCCCGGACGGCGCCCGTCATGTGGCGAAGCCAGGCGTCCCGCTCCAGGGTGCCGATGACGAAGGGGGCGTGCCGCATGCGGAGCCGGGGATGGCCCCGCAGTTCGTTGTAGGCGGGGGGACCGCCCCAGTACTGGGCCAGGAACAGGGCCAGGTGGGCGCGGGACTCGGCCAGGTCGTCCGGGTAGAGGGGACGGAGGACCGGGTCGGCGACCACGCCCTCGTAGAACCGGTCGACCAGGGTGACGAAGAACGCCTCGCCGCCCACCCGCTCGTACATCGTGGCCACGGCCGCGACGGTAGACGATCCTGGCGGCCCGCTCCCGGCCCCGTGGTACCGTGACCAGCCGACGCGGGTGTAGTTCAGCGGCAGAACATCAGCCTTCCAAGCTGAGAACGCGGGTTCGATCCCCGTCACCCGCTCTCGGGGTCGGCACGCCGGAGCCATACCGCCAGGAACGGGTCGTCCACGGCGGGGCCGTCCTCTCGTCCCACCACGAGCTCGGCCTCCTCGAGCGCACGCATCGCCTTTCTCACCGACGTCGGGTCGGCAAGGCCAGCCGCCGACGAGAAGGCGGACGACCCCACGCTCGGCGATGTCCCGGCAGCAAGCAGCTTCAGCACCCGCCGCTGTCCCGCTGAAAGCCTTTCGAAGGTCTTGGCGTAGTCGGCGGCCTCGTGACGCACGAGTGCCTCGACTGCCCGGGTAACGGCGATGGGATCGATGGCCTTCTCGGCCTGACCGAAGCTCTCGTAGGCGAGCTGGTGGACGTCGAAAGGAACGGGCTGGGACGAGCGCCAGAGCAGCTCGGCCGTCCCGTCGCCGTCGAACGGCCGCCCTCCGTCCCGGGCCCGTCGAAGGAGGAAGGGCACCCAGTCCTTCTCCGGGATCGGGCCGAGTGCGATGTGCGCGAGCATGTTGTAGAGCGGTGCGCCCTTCGAGAGCACCAGGCTCTCCATCAGGTGATGCTTGGAGCCCGCCAGCACGAGCGCGACCCGGCGGTGCTCGTCGGCAAGCGCCTTGAGGAGCCGTGGAAGGTGCAGGCTGAGATCGGCAGAAGCCTGGAACTCGTCCAGGACGAGGACCGCGGGACGCTTTGCCCCGATCCCGTCCAGCACCTCGTAGACGTCGGACACGACCTTGGCGGCATCTTCCAACGTCAGGCCCGGTGCGAAGTCGAACGAGGGCCGGCCGCTCGGATCGAACGTGATGGTCGGCTGCACATGGATACGACGCAAGAACCCGGGGAGCACCTGCTTCAGCCGGTGCCACGGGCCACCGGGTACCTGGTAGAGACCTCGGAGCAGCGCCCCCGCTACTGTGCCGAGGCTGCCGGCTTGCAGCAGGTTGACACTGACGACTGCCGGCTGGGGAGTGTCACGCGCCAGGGTGGCACATGCCTGCTTGATGAGCGAGGACTTGCCGTAACGTCGAGGCGCCGTGACGACCACGCCGATGTGGTCGCGCAGCCGGTTGGTGACGGCGGCCAGCTCGTCCCGGCGACCGGTGAACCGGGCTCCCGTGACGGGGCCGCCGTAGTCGAACGGGTTACGAGGTGCGGTGGGCATACGTGTCCTAACCAGTACTGTACCAGTTAGTACTGTACTTGTTGGTACTGTACCAGTTAGGACCCCACCAGCTACCAGCCGGGTACGAAGGGCGGCGAGGGCAGGTGCGGCGGTGGGGTGAGGGTGGCGGCGGGGCCACGAAGGTGAACGTCCCCGGCGCGGTGGCCGTCCCGCCCGGGCCGGAGCACCGACCGGCCCAGCGGTACCATCGGCCACCGTGCAGCC
>JASHWO010000313.1 GCA_030044045.1 Acidimicrobiales bacterium | reverse complement strand
AGTAGGTGAGGGCCCGGGCGCTGTCGTCCCGCTCGACCAACCGCTCGCGGATCTCCATGCCGAACAGGGACAGCACCCGATCGTCGCCGTCGGCCTGCACCGAGTCGACGCCCGGGAACCACTGCCCGATGCCCTGGAAGTCGCCCACCAGGGCCCATGCCTGGTCCGGCGAGGCGGTCACCTCGGTCGCCACCGCGTCCTGCCCCATCGTGCCTCCCGTCCGGTGCGCCGCCACCCTTCACCGGCGGCCGGCGCCGGTAGGGTACCAACGAACCCCATACCCACGCCCGAGGCCGAGCCCGGCCTCCCGGAAGGAGGCCCATGGACACCCGCAGGATCGGCTCGCTCGAGGTCTCGGTGGTGGGACTGGGTTGCAACAACTTCGGCGGCCGGATCGACGCCGACCGCACCGACGCCGTGGTGGGCGCCGCCCTGGACGCCGGGATCACCCTCTTCGACACCGCCGACATCTACGGCGGGGCGCGCAGCGAGGATCTGCTGGGAAAGGCCCTCGGTGGCCGGCGGGACGAGGTGGTGGTGGCTACCAAGTTCGGCATGCCCTACCAGGACCACGAGGGGGGCGCCGCCCCGGCCTACGTGCGCCGGGCGGTCGAGGACAGCCTGCGCCGGCTGGGCACCGACCGCATCGACCTCTACCAGCTCCACGCGCCGGACGCCGCGGTGCCGGTGGCCGACACCCTCGGCGCACTGGACGAGCTGGTCCGGGCGGGCAAGGTGCGGGAGATCGGCTGCTCGAACTTCGGCGCCGCCCAGCTCCGGGAGGCCGGCGAAGCGGCGGCCACCGCCGACACCGCCCGCTTCGTCAGCGTGCAGAACCAGTACAGCCTGCTCCACCGGAAGCCCGAGCACGACGGGGTGCTGGCCGAGTGCGAGCGGCAGGGGCTGGCCTTCCTCCCCTACTTCCCGCTCCACTACGGGTTGCTCACCGGCAAGTACCGGGCCGGGGAGCCGGCGCCCGAGGGGACCAGGGTGGCCGGCATGCCGGACGAACAGGCGGCCCGGGTGCTCACCGACGGCGCCCTGGCCGCGGTGGACGAGTTGTCCGGGCTGGCCGGCAGCGAGGGCCGCTCGGTGCTCGACCTGGCCGTGGCCTGGCTGCTGCACCGGCCCGAGGTGGCCTCGGTGATCGCCGGCGCCACCCGGCCCGAGCAGGTCCGGGCCAACGTGGCCGCCGACGCCTGGACCCTCCCCCCGGCGCTCCTCGAACCGGTCGACCGGGTCACCACCGGGCGGTAACGCCGGAGGATCCCTGGCCAGACGGGGTCCTTCCCCTATGGTAAGGGGCGGTGTTCAAGGCGCTCGGCCGGTTCGTGGTGGGGCACCCGTGGTACGTCATCGGGAGCTGGGTGGTCGGTGCCGTGCTCCTCCTCGCCCTCTCCCCGCAGTTGGCCACCTACACCTCGAACAACAACTCCTCCTTCCTCCCCAGCTCGTACGGCTCGGTCCAGGCCCAGCAGGTGGCCGACAAGTACTTCCCCTCCACCGCCCAGGCGTCGGGCACCATCGTGGTCAGCGCCGACGGCGGCGGGGTCCTGACCGCAGCGGACCAGCAGAAGGTGGCGGCCCTGGCGGCGGCCCTGGCGGCCGACCGGATCCCCTCGGTCGGCTCGGTCACCTCCTCCTCCCTCTACGTGTCCGCCGACAAGAAGGTCCAGCTCGTCCAGGTGGTATTCGAGGGGCAACCCGGGACACCGGGACCGAACGCCGCCGTGCCCCTCGTCCGCGAGAAGACGACCGCCTTCCTGGACGGCTCCGGGCTCCGCGGCGGCCTCACCGGCAACGCCGCCATCAGCGTGGACTCCACCACCGCCTTCGACAACGCCGAGAAGGTCATCGCCATCGCCACCGTGGTGCTGATCGTCCTCCTCCTCGGGATCGTCTTCCGCAGCGTCCTCATCGCCGTCATCCCCATCGTCCTCATCGGGGTGATCCACCAGATGGCCCAGGCGCTCACCGCCGACCTGGCCGACTGGTTCGGCTTCATCGTCGGCCCCGAGCTGGCGCCGCTCCTGGTGGTGGTCATGTTCGGGGTGGGCACCGACTACTTCGTCTTCATGATGTTCCGGCACCGGGAACGGACGCTGGCCGGCGACGCGCCGAAGGACAGCCTCCGGTTCTCGGTGGAGAAGGTGGGCGAGGTGATCGCCTCGGCCGCCGCCACCGTGATGGCTGCCTTCGCCGCGCTGCTGGTGGCCAGCCTGGAGTCGCTCAAGACGCTGGCGCCCGGGCTGATCGTGGGCATCCTCCTCATGCTCCTGGCCGCCCTGACCCTGGTGCCGGCCATCCTCAGCCTGCTGGGCCGGCACGTCTTCTGGCCCACCCCGCCCCGGCCCCGCACCTCGAGCCGCCGCACCCGGTCCGAGGTCATCGCCGGGATGGTGGCCAAGCACCCGGCGGTGGTGCTGCCCGTCTGGACCGCCGTGCTGGTGGGGCTGGCCTTCGGGGTGGTCGGCTTCAAGACCACCTACGACCAGCTGGCCGAGCTCCCGAGCAGCACGCCGTCCCAGCAGGCCTACGACACCATGGCCTCGGCCTTCCCGGCCGGCGACCTCGGCCCCACCCAGGTCTACGTCGTCTCCTCCAGCTCGGCCCCCCTCGACCAGGCGGGCATTGCCGCCCTCTCGACCACCCTGTCGAAGACGGCGGGGGTCTCGACCGTGCTCCCGGCCCAGTACACGCCGGACAAGGGCCAGGCCGTGCTCGACGTCCTCCTGACCCACGACCCCTACGCCACCACGGCCATGGACGACGTGGCCGGGCCGGTCAGCGCGGCGGCGAGCGGGCATCCGGTGCCCGGGGCCACGGTCTACGTCGGCGGCACCACGGCCCAGCTGGTCGACGTGCGCACGGCGTTGCGGCGCGACATGGAGCACATCTTCCCGCTGGCCCTGGCCATCGTGGCCGTCATCCTGGCCCTGCTCCTCCGCTCCCTGGTGGCGCCGGTCTACCTGCTGGTCGGCGTGGTGCTGACCTACGTGGCCACCCTGGGGATCGTGTCGCTGATCTTCCTCCGGGGCCTGGGGTACGGCGGGCTGGACTTCACCATCCCCATCGTCGCCTACCTCTTCGTGATGGCCATCGGCACCGACTACAACATCCTCATCTCGGCGCGCCTGCGGGAGGGGTTCCGCGACGGCCTCCCGCCGCGGGAGGCCTCCCGGCAGGCCATCGTCCACGGCTCCCCGGCGGTGGCCTCGGCCGCCGTCATCCTGGCCGGGACCTTCGCCTCCCTGCTGCTCACCGGCATCCAGCTGCTGGAGGAGATCGGGCTGGCGGTGGCCCTGGGCGTGCTGCTGGCGGCCAACGTGCTGGCCACCCGGATCGTCCCGACCATGGCCGCCTCGAGAGGCTGGCACTTCTGGTGGCCTCACCGCCACCACGAGCAGACCGCCGCCGACCGGGCCGAGCTGCTGGAGGACGCACGCGAGGCCGCCGCCCCGGCCGCCCCGTCGAGTATGCCGTCGAGCGCGCCGTGATCTGGCAGGGCTCGGCGGTCCTCGCCGGTACCGTGGTGGCCGGTGCCCTCCTCGCCACCTGCGGGAGCAGCCCGTCGGCGTCGGCAGCGACCGCGCCCGCCGGCCGTACGGCGCACACCACCGCTGCCCGCTACCGCGCCGCCACGCCGCAGAGCGAGGCCGCCGCCCTCCACTCGGCCGACTGGATGTCCAACGTGTCGGTCTCGGTCGGCCGGGGCTCGTGGACCTTCGAGTCCGACGGCGTGCCACCGTCCACCTTCGTGGCGTCGCACTACGCCGTGCCCAGCAACCCGGACGCGGTGCGCGCCGCCGGGGCGCGGGTCGTGGCGACGTCCTCCATCCTGGAGGACCAGGACTACGACTACACGTTGCCGCTCACCCCCGAATACTCGCAGACCACCACCACGACGAACCAGGGCCCCATCGGCGTCGCCCTGGACGGCGCCGCCTTCTACAACCCCTACGAGGCAAACCACTCGACCGTGGCCACGGCCGACAACTTCATCACCACCTCGGGGGGCGTCAGCGCGTCGTTCCTCGACGACTGCGACGGGCATCCCGGCCCGCACGGCCAGTACCACTACCACGGGCTGCCGGCCTGCCTCGTCGCCTACGCCACCGGCCAGACGGTCACCCCCGTCGGACCGGTCACGTCGACGGCGGGCTCGAAGACGGCGGGCGTCTCTCGCTCGACCCCGGCGGCACGGAAGCCCGTCCTGCTCGGCTTCGCCTTCGACGGGTACGGCATCTACGACAACGTAGCCATGGACGGAAAGACCGTGCCCGTGTCCGCCCTCGACGCCTGCAACGGGATCTTCTCCTCCGTTCCCGGCTACCCGCACGGCGTGTACCACTACGTCCTGGAGAACGTGAAAGGGGCGCGGGCCGACATCGGCTGCTACCACGGCGTCGTCTCCTCCGCCTACACGACAGCGCTCCGGAGGACACTGGGGGCGGGGGGCGGCGCGTCGGCCAACGGTGGCCCTACAGGTGGTGGACCCCCCGGTGGCGCTCCGGGGGGCGGCGCCGGGCCGGAGAGGGAGACCACGGCGTCGGTGACCGCCTACGACCTCCAGGCCAACGCCGACGAGGACACCCTGCTCCGCGCCGACATTGCCGTGGCGAGCAAGGACTGCGGTTCCACCTCCTGAACAGTTTCTCAGCGAGACGGTCGGGAGGACGCCAGCGGTTTTTTCACCGCCTCACCGGGTCCGGCTGCTGTAGGCGTGGGCCTGCTTCCCCACGATGGTGACCAGATCCCCGAGGAGGAGGTTGACGTCGTCGAGGTGCAGGCCCCAGGTCGGGCCGAGCGTCTGGGAGACGGTCGGCACGGTCACCGATCCCTGGTGCACTGTGACCTGCAGCCACTGGGCACCGCCCTTGTCCATGCACTTCCCCGAGTAGAGGTCGGGGAACGTGACCCAGGTCGTCGGCTCGTCGAACGTCGGCCACCAGTCCAGGGCCGTCTCCGCCGGGGAGCTCTTGGTCGGGAAGTAGTCGTCGAGCATCTTCTGGCCGAGGAGCTTCGCCGGGTTCACGCACGCCACCTGGACCGGGGTGCCGGCCGGGGGCTTTGTGGCGATGATGGTGCCGGGGCCCTCCTCGGCCCGGCCGAACCGGGAGTCGCTGGGCGGCGGCTGGAGGAAGGTGGAGTAGGCGATGACGCAGCCGGTCTCGGTGGCGCGGTCACAGGTGGGGATGTGCTGGAAGTAACCGCCGGTGCGCTGGCCGGCCTTCACCAGCACGTTGCCGCCGAGGATGATGGCCGACACCAGCCGCCGGCGGAGCGTCGGGTTCGGGTCGATCTCCTTCTGCACCAGCCGGTTCAGGATGTCGGCGCCCTGGGAGTGCCCGATGACCACGAACCCGCGTCCCTGGTCGAGGTGGTTGATGAAGTAGTCCCACGACTTGACCAGTGTGTCGTAGGCGGTCATCACCGGGGAGGTGAGCTGGGTCGGGCCGATGTCGGAGAGGGTGGCCTGCGGGTACATCGGGGCGAAGACCCGGCACACCTGCGAGAACCGGGAGGCCTGGGCGATGGCCACGCCGGTCTCCTGCGGCTCGACTGTGAGGTTGGCGTTCGGGCCGGGCTCCGTGCTGACCGTCGGGTAGACGTAGAAGCAGTTGATCTTCGGGTTGGCCGCCGGCTTGGCGGTGACCGTCGCGGTGTGGCCGTTCCCGTCGACCGACGTGGCGGTGAGCGTGTCGGTGCAGGGATCCGGCGAGACGCCCGGTCGGCAGAGCCAGACGATGTGGCTGGACTGGGCGGGGTTCGAGGTGGTTGAGGTAGTCGAGGTCGAGCCCGATGTCCCCGCCGCCGCCAGGCCCGGCGGCGCGGTGCCGAGGAGGGCCAGCGCCAGGACGCCGACCGCGGTTGCCAAGACGATGCTCGACCGCCGTCCGATCACCATTCGTTCCCCTCCATCCTGATGGCTCGCCCGTCCGGGTCGCCGCGACCCCGGCGTACGGCCCCCGAGCCACCGCGGCCCGAGGACGATCAGCGTACCGGGGTCCCGCGGCCACGCCGGGTATTCGGCGGCTACGGGGAGGCGCCGCCCGACGATGACGACGACGGGTCCGACCCTGTGGTGGTCGAGGTGGTCGGCGGTGAGCCGGTTGTCGGGGCGTCCGGCGTGTCCGAGGGGGAGTCGGTGGTGGTCGTGGTCGACGTCGTCGTGGGCGGCGGGCTGGTCACCGGCGCCGGCGGGGTGGCCGGCGTGGCGTTACTCCCCGGCCCGGTGGTGGCCGGGTCGGTCGTCTCGGGCACCGGGAAGGTCATCTCGACGGTGGCGCAGTCCGCCGGCTTCTGCGCCCGCACGATGTAGCGGGTGGACGCGGTGCCCAGCTCCCACACGTCGAGCTTCTGTGTCGCGGCCTGCAGGCAGGTGTACCGGGGGTCGTCGGTGGCGAACGATGTGAGCTGCCCGAGATAGACGGGTGTACCCGTTGTGGGGAGCGGCGCGGTGGGTGTGGCGACCAGGGTGAGGGTCACCGCCTGGCCCTGCCAGGTCCCGGTGTACCGCAGCGCTGTGGCACCACTACTACCGCTGCTGCTCCCCCCACTGCCCGAGCCACCGGTCCCGCTGCCACTGCTGCCACTACCGCTGCTGCTCCCACCCCCGGTCCCGCCCGATGGGGACCCGGTGGTGGTGGTGGTGGTCGACCCACTGCCCGGCGGCCCCGTGGTGGAGGTGGTGGACGACGGCGACGACCCGCTCCCCGCCACCGTGGTGGACGGCGTGGCGCCCGGGGTGAACGGCGTACCCGACGGCGTGTCGACGCCACCCGCCGGGAGCGTGGTGGTGGTCGAGGTGCTGCCCGGCCCGGTCGTGGTCGTGGTCGAACCGCTGCCCGAGCCCGACAGCGAGGTGGCGGTGGGCCCGGCCAGGGTCCCCTTGGCCGGCGGCGCGAAGCCGTCCAGGGCGGCCAGCATCTCCGGGTCGTTGCCGTCCATGCCCAGGGCCCAGATGCCCACGCCGCCCAAGCCGAAGGACTGGGCCATCTGGGCGATCATGTACAGGGAGCTCGGGTCCTCGTAGTAGTCCTCGTACCACTGCCCGCCCACCTGGTACGAGGTCCAGGCGGTGTCGGTCACCGGATCCCAGTACGACGGGTAGCCGCCGGCCATGACCTGGGCGTCGCTGACCGGCGTGGCCGGGCCGGTGGCCTGGGCCGCCATCGTCCCGTTGTCGGTGGGCCACGAGTAGCCGTAGTAGGGCGTGCCCATGATCACCTTGCCGGCCGGCACCGCCGCCGAGTACTGCTGCGCCGTGACCAGGTCGCTGAACATGGTGCTGGTCAGGGGCGACGCCGCTGTGGCCGATCCCTCCAGGTTCAACTGGTAGGCCATCACGAAGAAGCCGTCGACCGCCGACGCCAGCGCCGGGATGTCGTAGAACCCGCCCGGGTCGCCGGCCGAGCTGGCGTAGGTGTCCATGGTGACCTGGTAGTGGGGGTTGGCGGCGTGGACGGCCGCCGACACCTTGGTGACCAGGTTCGTGAGCCCGGCCTGGTCGGCCGAGCCGTCGCCCTCGAAGTCGATGTTCACCCCGTCGAGGTTCTTGGCCTCGATGGCCTGCACCAGGGCCGCCGAGAGGGTTGTCGGCGCGGTGGGCGACGAGGTGAGCTGGTCCAGTGTGCTCTGGCTGAAGCAGTTGACGGTGAGCACCACCCGCACCCCGGCGGCGTGGGCCCGGGTCACCAGGTTGGCCAGATCCTGGCTCTGGTAGCCGTCCCACCCCGAGCCGGACTCGTCCAGCGAACCGTTGCCGTTCACCCCGATGCTGAAGTAGGCGATGGTGGTCAGCCCGCCCACGTCGAACCCTGTGCTCTGTGTGAGGGTCCAGTACGGCGCGAAGCCGAACACCTCGTGGGGTGAGAGCGGGGCCTGGTCGGCCAGCGAGGGCGGGGCCGGGGCCGGCGGGGCGGTGGCCTTCGGCAGGTCGAGCGGCTTCTTCTCCTGGTCCTGCTGCTGCTCCAGCAGGTGCTCCATGCCCGAGGTACCCAGGTGGGCCGGTGTGGTGCCGTGGGCGGCCGCCCGCAGTCCCGAGGCGGGCGCCCCGCCCCCGCCGGTGGCGGCGTAGCCGGCCGCGCCCAGCAGTACCAGCGAGAGGGCGGCGGCCAGGACCGGCCGCAGGCGCCGGTCGGGGTGGCCGGCGCCCCCGCCGAGCCAGCGGGCGGAGGCCCGGCGGCCGAGGCGCCAGGCGGCCGAGGCGGCCAGGACCACCACCGAGCCGGCCACCCACCGACCCACAGGAG
>JASHWO010000034.1 GCA_030044045.1 Acidimicrobiales bacterium | reverse complement strand
GACTGGCAGCGATCGTTGGCCGGCGGAGGGGTTGGCTTCGCTCGGCATGTCACCGGCGGAGGAGGTCCGAGATGGCTTCGGGTACCGCCTGATCCGCCAGGATCAGGCGTGTCCGGCTCACTTCCCCCGGCGGGTCGGGGTCCCGGCCAAGCGCCCCCTGTTCTGATGCCACCATGGCTCCACGTGGAACTTAGCGGCCGAGCGGATAGGTAGCGCGGGCTCGCCGCCCCCCAGCCGGCCTATCGCGGTGTTGTCGTCGGTCGGCCATGGCTCCGGCATGGCCTTCCTCCTCCGCCTCGAGATGCTTGCCTGGATAAACGGCTCCCTGATCCACGCTGCCTATCTGCTGGCCTCTTGGGCGAGTGCGAGGGAACGGTGCGCTCCCATGTTCCACGTGGAACGCGGCGGGTGGCGGAGGAAGAATTTCGCCAGAACCGGTAATGAACGCTTGACCTGAGGCCTGCTGGCAGGGAGGATGGGTGCCGTGCTGACCAGCGATCTCGGGGCCGTATGATGCGTATCCGGCGACACCGTGGGGCGGACGACAAGCAGGAGTACCAGGTCTCCAAACCTCGATCGAACTCGAGAACCGCAGGTACTGGTGATCGGCGACAGGTGGCTGCCGACGAGGGGGCGCCGTTCGACGTCGAACAGGATGTCGTCGAGGATCCTGGCCCCGGAGGGGATGGGCGGGGCAAGGAGGAGGCAGTGGTAGAGGTTCCGGAGGCGCCGATCCGACCGGAAACGGGAGAAAGCCCGGCGACGCCGGTCGTCGTCGAGCCGGCGACGGGACCGCCCGCCAACGGCGACGGATCCGCCGCCCAGTCGGCCGCTGCTCCGGCCGTCCGACTGGGCGGCGTCAGGGACAGGGAGGAAGTGGCTGACAGTCCCCGCCTGCTGCCCCGGGTGCTGGCGGTCGCCAACCAGAAGGGTGGTGTGGGGAAGACCACCACCACGGTGAACCTCGGTGCCGCCCTGGCCGAGCTCGACTACCGGATCCTGGTGATCGACCTCGACCCGCAGGGTAACGCCACCACCGGGCTCGGCATCGACGCCCGGAATTTCGAGCTCTCCATGTACGACGTGATCATGCGGGATACGCCGATCGAGGACTGCGTCGAAGCGACTAGCGTGAAGAACCTCTTCGTGGCACCGGCCACCATCGACCTGGCCGGGGTGGAGATCGAGCTCGTCCCGGCATTCAGCCGGGAGCTGAAGCTGAAGCGGGCCATCGACGCCGCGGTGGAGGACTACGACTTCGTCCTCATCGACTGCCCGCCGTCTCTCGGGTTGATCACCGTCAACGGCCTGGCGGCGGCGACCGAGGTATTAGTGCCGATACAGTGCGAATATTATGCCCTAGAGGGCCTGAGTCAGCTCCTGCGGAACGTGCACCTGGTGGCGACGAACCTGAACAGCGCACTGGAGGTCAGCACCATCGTCCTCACCATGTTCGACGCCCGGACCCGCTTGGCGGTCGACGTGGCGGCCGAGGTGCGGGAGCACTTCCCGGGCTTGGTCTGCCGGAGCGTGATCCCGCGCTCCGTCCGGCTCTCGGAGGCACCGTCCTTTGGCCAGCCGATCACCGTGTTCGATCCGACCTCGCGAGGGGCCATCGCCTACCGCGAGCTTGCCAAGGAGGTGAGCAATGGCGCGCCGAAGCGGGCTGGGTAAGGGACTGGGCGCCCTCATCCCCACCGAGTCGGTGGGGGAGCGGGGCTCGGCGCTGCGAGAGGTGCCCATCACCAGTATCCGCCCCAATGCGCTGCAGCCACGCTCGCACTTCGACGAGGAGGCCATGTCATCGCTGGCGGCGTCGATCCGGGAGCTCGGCGTGCTGCAGCCGGTCCTGGTGCGGGAGGTCGACGAGGAAGCGGAGAGTTACGAGCTGATTGCCGGTGAGCGCCGATGGCGGGCTGCCCGCCGGGCCGGGCTGCAGACCATCCCGGTGCTGGTGCAGAGCGGGACGAGCGACGTGCACAGCCTGGAGCAGGCGCTGGTGGAGAACCTGCACCGGGCCGACCTCAACGCGCTGGAGGAGGCAGCCGCGTACCAGCAGCTCATCGACGAGTTCGACTTCACCCATGAGCAGGTGGCCACCCGGGTGGGCAAGAGCCGGGCGACGGTGACCAACACCCTCCGGCTCCTGCAGCTCCCGGCCGGTGCCCAGCGGGCCCTGGCGGAGGGCACCATCACCGCTGGCCACGCCCGGGCGCTGCTGGCCACGCCCGATCGGGCGTTCCAGGAGTCGATGGTCGAACGGATCGTCACCGAAGGGCTCACCGTGCGGGCGGTGGAAGAAGCAGTGCGCCTGACCGGTGACGAGGGTCTGGTGTCGGCCGCCGGCTCCGAACCCCCATCGACTGGTAGTACCAATGGTACTACCAGTCCCACGGTACTCCAGCGGCAGTTGCCGGAGCCGGGTGTGCTGGAGCTCGAGGAGCTGCTCTCGGCGCACCTCAACACGAGAGTGAAGGTCGAGCTGCACAACCGCCGGGGCCGGCTCATCGTGGAGTTCGCCACCCTCGAGGACCTCGAGCGGATCTATCGAGCGATGGTCGAGCCCCACCCGCCGGCACCGCCGGCACCGCCGGCACCGGTGGCCAGCGACTGAGCGTCCGGGTAGGAATTCCCAGGCCACCGCCGGTTCATCGGGAAACTGTCAACCGGACCTTCAGGTTTGTCCACAACCTGTGCATGACGTTGTGGATTGTTGATTTCTCCTTGAAGTACAGGGTTTGGACACCCCGCGGTCACCGAGGATCCCCGGTGTTCACCCACCAGTCACCGACGGGGCGGCGCTACTCCCACGGCGTGCCGGCCCAGGCCACCAGGGCGCCGGCCAGGGCGCCGGCCAGGGCTGGGCCGCGCTCGACCACGGCGGTGGCTGGCCCGACCTCCACGATGACCGCCGGCATGCGGGTCTCCCGCAGCACCGGCAGTGACATGCCTCGGAGGCCGTGGTCGGGCACGGCCAGGGCCGCCGGCACCTCCTGCTGGACCAGCTCGGCCAACCGGCGCCCGCCGGTGGACTCGTAGCGGTAGCCGGCGTAGTACGAGGTGCTGCAGCCGGGACGGTCGGGGTCGAGAGTGACGGCCAGGTAGGCGTCGACCCCGGCGGCGTTGGCCTCCTGGGCCTGGGAGGAGCCGTCCGGGTGGTGCAGTGAGGTCACCCGGGCCCCGGCGGTCACCAGCCGCCGGCGCAGGGCGGCCACCACGGTCCCCAGCCCTCCCAGCTCGCCCACGGCCACGTGTCGCCCCACCAGGGTGGGGGGCGCCTGGCGCAGCCGTTCCCGGTCGCGCACCGTCGTGACCAGCTCAGCCTGCTGGTGGCGGGCCTGGACCCGCAGGAGCTCCCGCATGGTGGTGGCGCCGAGGATGCCGTCGACCGGCAGGCCGGCATTGCGCTGGAAGTCGCCGAGCGCCATCGAGGTGACGTCGCCGAAGATGCCGTCGACCCGGCCGGTGTCGAAGCCGAGGGCCCCCAGGCGTTGCTGCAGCTCCGCCACGTCGTCGCCGCGGAGCATGGGGGTGCGGCGGTAGAGGAAGCGGTCGCCCAGGCGAAAGCCGGCCTCGACCAGGGTGTCCCAGGTCTGCTGGCCGCATACCCCGTCGACCCGGAGGCCCCGCCGGTGCTGGAAGGCCTCCACGGCAGCGCGGGTGGCGCGGCCATACCGACCGTCGGCGTCGCCCACCGCCTCGAAGCCAAGGGCCCGCAGGCGCCGTTGGACGTCGACCACCGGCTCGCCGGCGTGCCCCTCGGCCAGGGGGAGGACGCCGGTCTCCGGCACCCCGGCACCCGGTCCCGCCACGACGGCGCCGGTGCCCGCTCAGAGGTACTCGGCCAGCTCCTGGAGGAGCTGGCCCTTCGGCTTGGCCCCGATCAGGCGGGTCTTCGGCTCCCCGTCCTTGAAGAGGATCAGGGTGGGGATGCTCATCACGTCGTAGCGCCGGGTGACGTCCAGGTTCTCGTCGATGTTCACCTTGCCCACCTGGAGCTTCCCGGCCTGCTCCTCGGCGATCTCCTCGAGTACCGGGGCGATCATCTTGCACGGCCCGCACCACTCGGCCCAGAAGTCCACCAGCACCGGTACGTCCGCCGCCTTGACCTGCTCGTCGAAGGTGGCGTCGTCCAGGGTCACGATCTTGTCGCTCATCTCCGTCTCCTCACTCGCTGCCGGGACGGACCCCGGAGCCGCTGTCGTCAACACCGCGGTCGCCGCCGCTGTTCCCGTCGCTAGGAGCCTCGGGCCTCCAGCCAGCGTTCGGCGTCAATGGCTGCCATGCAGCCGGTACCGGCGGCGGTGATCGCCTGGCGGTAGACGTGGTCCTGGACGTCGCCGCAGGCAAATACCCCGTCCACGCTGGTGCGGGACGACCCGCCGAAGGTACGCACGTAGCCGTTCGGCGCCAGCTCGACCTGCCCGGCCAGGGCGGTGGTGTTCGGCTCGTGGCCGATGGCCACGAATACCCCGTTGACCGCCAGCTCGGACTCGGTGCCGGTGACCGTGTCCCGCAACCGCACGCCCACCACCTTGTCCTCGCCGAGGACCTCGACGACCTGGGCGTTCCACCGGAACTCGATGGTGGGGCTGGCCAGCGCCCGCTCCTGCATGATGCGGGAGGCCCGAAGCTGGTCCCGCCGGTGGACGACGGTGACCTTCGAGGCGAAGCGGGTGAGGAAGAGCGCCTCCTCCAGGGCGGAGTCGCCCCCGCCCACCACCACGATCTCCTGGGATCGGAAGAAGAACCCGTCACAGGTGGCGCAGGTCGACACCCCGTAGCCGAGGAGGCGGTCCTCGCCCGGCACCTCCAGCATCAGGGCGCGGGCCCCGGTGGCCACGATGAGCGTCTCGGCCTCGTAGGTCGGCTCGCCCGCCGTCGGGTCCCCCACCCACACCCCGAAGGGCGAGCTCTTCAGGTCGAGCCGGGTGACCTTGGCCGTGACCAGCTCGGCGCCGAAGCGGGCGGCCTGGGCCCGCATGGCCGCCATCAGCTCCGGACCCATGACGCCCTCGGGGAAGCCAGGGTAGTTCTCGACGTCGGTGGTCAGCATGAGCTGCCCGCCCGGCTGA
>JASHWO010000312.1 GCA_030044045.1 Acidimicrobiales bacterium | reverse complement strand
TGTGGAACTGCCACATCCACACCGACGACGTGGGGGCGGCGGTGGAGGCCGGGATCGACGCCGGCCGGCCGCGCCAGATCCGGGTGACCGACCTGGCCGAACAGGTGGAGGAGGAGCGCTGGGTGCGCGAGGGGGCGGGGGCGCCGGCCGACGAGCCGTCCGGCCCGCCGCCCACCACCGCCGTGGTGGCCGTGGTCTCGGGCGAGGGCATCGGGCGCATCTTCCGCTCGCTGGGCGTGCAGCGCCAGGTCCGGGGCGGCCAGACCATGAA
Organism: Acidimicrobiales bacterium; assembly: GCA_030044045.1. The sequence goes on along the minus strand of JASHWO010000312.1, from coordinate 4,979 downwards.
CCCGTCCACCGCCCAGATCCTGGAGGTGGTCGACTCGCTCGGCTCGGACCAGGTGATCGTGCTCCCGAACAACAAGAACATCCGCCCGGTGGCCGGGCAGGTCGACGCCCTCACCGAGAAGCAGGTGCGGGTGGTGCCCACCGGCAGCATCGTGGAGGGCTTCGCCGCCCTGCTGGCCTACGACCCGGGGGCGGGGGCCGAGGAGAACGAGGCGGCGATGCGGGCGTCGTCGGCGCGGGTGCTCCCGGCCGAGGTGACCCAGGCGGTGCGCGACGCCACCACCCCGGCCGGCCCGGTGCACCAGGGCGACTGGATCGGGCTGTCCCGTGACGGCGTGGTGTCGGTGGCCGGCTCAGTGGCCGCGGCCACCACCGCGCTGCTGGACCGGTTGCTCACCGACGAGCACGAGCTGGTCACCCTGATCGAGGGGGAGGGGGCGACCGCCGCCGACACCCGGCGCATCACCGGCTGGCTGCACGACGAGCACCCCGACGTGGCCACCGAAGTGCACCACGGGGGGCAGCCGCTCTACCCGTACCTGCTCGGTATCGATTGACTGCTCCCATGACCGACGCCGTGGGATTCCCGCCCCACGTCCCGTTTCGGTGACCGCCGGGCCGGTCCCCTCCGGCGAGCGGCCCACCCCCCGGCGCCCGCGTACCCTGCGGGGCCTCTCGGAGATCCCGGTGGCCCGCCTGCACCACCTGTCGGAGAAGAAGGCGGCCGCCCTCCACGAGTGGGGGATCGACACCGTCTTCGACCTGCTCACCACCTACCCCCACCGCTACATCGACCGGAGCCGCCAGGTGGACCTGGCCGACCTGGCCGTGGGCGACGAGGCGGTGGTGCTGGCCACGGTGGGGCGGGTCTCGGGCCGGCGTACCCGTCACGGGCGGTCGATCGTGGATCTGGCCGTGCAGGACGCCACCGGGGGGATGAAGGTGGTCTTTTTCAACCAGCCCTGGCGGGCCAAGCAGCTCCCGGCCGGGACCGAGGCGCTCTTCTACGGCAAGCTCGACGAGTACCGAGGTCGCCGCCAGATGGCCAACCCGGTGGTGGACGTGGTGGTGGGCACCGGGGACGGGGCGCCGGCCGGCGGGCGCCGGACCCTGCGGGTGATCCCCGTCTACCCGGCGTCGGCCAAGGTGGGGTTGAGCAGCTGGGAGGTCGGGGAGTGGGCGGCCCAGGCCCTCCGGCGGGCAGGCGACTTCGCCGACCCGCTGGACGAGCGCTGGCGCCGGCGGCTGGGCCTGGTGGACCGGGGCCAGGCGTTCCGGGGGGCGCACCTCCCCGAGTCGATGGCCGAGACCGAGCCGGCCCGCCGCCGGTTGGCCTTCGACGAGCTGTTCCGGCTGCAGCTCGCCCTGGCCCTGCGGCGGCGGGCGCTGGAGCGCGACGCCCGGGCCATCCGTCACGCCGTGTCGGCGCTCGACGTGACCGGCGGCGGTGCCCGGGGCGGCGACTCCCTGGTGCGCCGCTTCCTCGGCGGGCTGCCCTACGACCTCACCACCGCCCAGCGCCGGGCCCTGGCCGGCATCTTCGCCGAGCTGGCCGGGCCCCTGCCCATGCACCGGCTCCTCCAGGGCGACGTGGGCTCGGGCAAGACGGTGGTGGCCGTGGCTGCCCTCCTGGCCGCGGTGCAGGGTGGCCACCAGGGGGCGCTCATGGTCCCCACCGAGGTGCTGGCCGAGCAGCACCACATGGCCGTGCGGGCCCTCACCGCCGGCCTGGCGGTGCCGGACCCGTCCCGGCTGGGCGGCGAGCGCCCGCTGGTGGTGGCCCTGCTGACCAACCGCACCACCGCCGGCGAGCGGGCCCGCCTCCATCAAGGGCTCCGCGACGGCAGCGTGGATCTGCTGGTGGGGACCCATGCCCTGCTCACCGACGACGTGCAGTTCCACTCGCTCGGGGTGGCAGTGATCGACGAGCAGCACCGCTTCGGGGTGGAGCAGCGGGCTGCCTTGCGAGCCAAGGGGCGGGGGTCGGTGGTGGCCGGGGCCAGGGCCGCCGGCCCGGGGGCCGGGGTTGCCGGCCGGGGGGATGGGGTCGCGGGGCCAGGCGCCGGGGCTACCGGTCGGGGCCCGGAGGCCGGGGCCGACCCCGACCTGCTGGTCATGACGGCCACGCCCATCCCCCGGACGGCGGCCATGGTGCTCTTCGGCGATCTCGACATGGTGGTCCTGGACGAGCTGCCGCCGGGGCGCAGCCCGGTCGAGACGGCCTGGGCCCGCACCCCGCGGCAGGAGGCCGCTGCCTGGGCGCGGGTGCGGGCGGAGGTGGCGGCCGGCCACCGGGCCTACGTGGTGTGCCCCCTGGTGGAGGGGTCGGAGCGGGTGGTGGCCCGCTCGACCACCGAGGAGCTGGCCCGCCTCTCGGCCGGCGAGCTGGCCGGCCTGCGCCTGGGGCTGCTGCACGGCCAGATGCCGCCGGCCGAGAAGGAGGTGGCCATGGCCGCCTTCCGGTCGGGGGAGGTGCAGGTGCTGGTGGCCACCACGGTGATCGAGGTCGGGGTGGACGTGCCCGAGGCCACGGTGATGGTGATCGAGGACGCCGACCGCTTCGGCATCGCCCAGCTCCACCAGCTCCGGGGCCGGGTAGGCCGCAGCGCCCTGCCCAGCTGGTGCTATCTCCTGGGCCGGGGGGCCACCGAGGGCGCCGCCGAGCGGCTGTCGGCGCTGGCCCGGACCACCGACGGGTTCGAGCTGGCCGAGGTCGACCTGGAATTGCGGGGGGAGGGCACCATCCTCGGCGCCCGCCAGAAGGGCCGCAGCGACCTCCGCCTGGCCCGGCTCCGCCGGGACCGGGACCTGCTGGCGGCGGCCCGCCGGGTGGCCGAGGCGGTCACCGAGCCCGACCCGCTGCTGGAAGGCAGCCCGTTACTGCAGGACGAGGTGCGGCTGTTCCTCGACTCCGAGGAGGAGGCGTTCCTCTTCAAGAGCTGAGTGGCCAGGGGTTGGGGCCCCAGGCGGGTACGGTGACCACGGCCGGCGTGGGGCAGGGGCCCCACGCCTCGGAGGAGCTTGGGGTTGGGGCCCCAGGCGGGTACGGTGAAACCGTGCGCGTGATCGGCGGTTCCAGCCGGGGGAGGCGGCTCCCGGCCCGCCTGCCGCCCGGGGTGCGCCCCACCTCGGACCGGGTGCGCGAGGCCATCTTCGACGTGCTGGGCTCGATGGGCGGGGTGGACGGCCTGGCGGTGCTGGACCTCTTCTGCGGGAGCGGGGCCATGGGGGCCGAGGCGCTGTCCCGGGGGGCCGCGGCCGCCGCCTTCGTGGACCACGACCCCGACGCCGTGGCCGCTGTGCGGGCCAACCTGGCCGCCGCCGGGCTGGCTGAGCTGCCGGGGCGGCCGGCCACCGTGGTCCGGGCCGAGCTGCCGGGCTGGTTGGGCCAGGCCGGCCGGTTCGACGTGGCCTTCTGCGACCCGCCCTACGCCTTCGCCGACTGGGCCACGCTGCTCGCCTCGCTGCAGGCCGACCTGGCGGTCCTGGAGTCGGCCGAGCCGCCCGTGCTGCCGGCCGGCTGGACCGTCACGAGGGAGCGCCGCTACGGCGGTACGCTCGTCACCGTGGCCCGAGCGACGCCCGTGTCTCCCGCAGCCCGCCCCGCTGTGCCGGTCGTGACCGTCCCGTGAAGGTCGCCCTCTTCCCCGGCTCGTTCGACCCGTTCCACAACGGCCACCTGGAGGTGGTGGAGCGGGCCTCGCGCCTGTTCGACGAGGTGGTGGTGGCCGCCCTGCGCAACCCGCAGAAGGGCGAGCCCCTCTTCGACCTGGAGGAGCGCAAGGAGCTGCTGGAGGAGGCGGTGGGCCACCTCCCCGGCGTGCGCATCGTCGGGGTCTCCACGCTGGTGGTCAACGTGGCCCGCGACGTGGGCGCCTCGGCCATCGTGCGGGGCCTGCGGGCGGTGTCGGACTTCGAGAACGAGCTGCAGATGGCCCAGATGAACCGCCAGCTCTCCGGAGTGGAGACCATCTTCATCCCCACCAGCTCCACCCACTCCTTCGTCGCCTCCAAGCTGGTGCGGGAGGTGGCCCGCTTCGGCGGCGACGTCTCGGCGTTCGTGCCCAAGTCGGTGGCGGCCCGGCTGGCGGAGAAGTTCGCGCCGCCGGACGACCTGCGGGGCCTGGAGGGAACGTGACCGACCTGTTCGAGGACGTGCCGGAGGACGAGTCGGAAGTGGCCGACCTCGACGCCGAGGGCCTGGTCCAGCGGGCGGTGGACATCGTCGGCTCGGCCAAGGCCATGCCCCTGTCCGCCTCGGTGCTGGTCTCCCGGGACGAAGTGCTCGACCTGCTGCACCGGGCGCTGGAGCGGTTGCCCGACGAGCTGCGCCAGGCCCGCTGGCTGCTGCGGGAGCGGGAGGAGTTCCTGGCCGAGCGGGAGCGCGAGGCCGAGGCCCTCATGGAGGACGTGCGGGCGCAGGCCGAGCACATGGTCTCCCGCACCGAGGTGGTCCGCCAGGCCAAGCAGGTGGCCCAGCGCATCCTGGACGACGCCAACGAGGAGGCGCGCCGGATGCGCCACGAGGCGGAGGACTACTGCGACCAGAAGCTGGCCGGCATGGAGATCGTGTTGGAACGGATCCTGCGGACGGTGCAGGCCGGTCGGCAGAAGCTGCAGGCCACGGCGCCCCCGGCGGCCGAGCCGGCGGCGCCGGTGGGCGGCGGGGGCGACGAGGGGGCCGGTGAGGACGGGTTCTTCGACCAGGACCAGCCGTAGGCCGCCGGGCGACGGGCGCCCGAGGGCGGTCGACCGAGAGAGAGGGAGGCGGACGATGCCGGAAGATCCCTTTGTGGTCAACGTGGCCCGGCTGCGGCGGGTGCCCGGCACCCGCTGGCACGAGGTGCGCCGGGGGCCGGTCGACACCGGGCCGCCGGGGCCCGGGAGCACGCTCCCAGGGGGAGCTGGCAGCACGGTGCCGGAGGGGGCCGACGCCACCTGTGAGGTGACCCTGCAGTCCTTCGACGGCGGGGTGATGGT
>JASHWO010000311.1 GCA_030044045.1 Acidimicrobiales bacterium | reverse complement strand
GACGCCATCATGGCTCCGCCCACCACGCCCCCGGCCAGGACCACCGTGGCCACCAGCGCACCGGGTCCCCGGACGGTGGCCGCCGCGGCCTGCAGCCCCGGCGCCCGCCCGGCCACGCGGGTCGCCACCCGGCCGGCGAAACGCCGGAAGGCGGCGAGCCCGAGGCCCAGCAGGACCCCCAAGCGGCTGCCGGTGTCGGCCAGCGCCGCGAACTCCCGCTTCAGCGCCTGGCGGGCCCGCCACAGGAGCGTCTCCATGGCCGGCACGGCCACCCCTTCGTGCTCGGCCAGTCGCTGGGTGGACCATCCGGACTCCTCCCGCAGGTGGAGCACGCGCTGGTGGCGTTCGGAGAGGTGCTCCAGCGCCTCGGTGGCCAGCGCCCGGTCGACCCGCCCGATCAGATCCTCGTCGACGTCGCCGTAGCCGAGGTCGACGGTGGGCAGCGGGACCTCGGCCACCGGCAGCAGCCGGGCCCGCCGGCGCAGCGCGTCGGTGCAGACGTTGCCGGCGATCACGGTGAGCCAGGGGTAGAAGCGCCGCTCCCCGGCGAACCGGGGCATGGCCCGCCAGGCCCGGGCGAACGCCTCCTGCACCGCGTCCTCCGCCTCGTAGGGGTCGTGGAGTCGCCGCAGGCAGAAATGGAAGAGGCGGCGGTGGTAGCGGTGGTAGAGCTCCTCGAAGGCGGCCCGGTCCCCCTCCTGGCAGCGCAGCACGAGCCGGTGGTCTCGGGCCAGGTCCACCGAGCCGCCGGGATCCGCGGCGCCGGCCGGCGCGGGGCCGCCGGTGGTGGGCCCCTCCGTGGACTCCCCGTGTCCCGTCGTCACGGCTACCTCCCCTAACCCGACTGACCACGAAGTTAGCGCGCTCCAAAGAAAATTTCCCCACCGGCCGTGAGGTCGGGGACCCTGCACCGTTCTCTTCTGCGAGAGGAGTGATCGGCCCCTGTCGCAGGGGGCCGAACGGGAAAGGGGGTGCAACCAGTGAAACGGTCGTTCCACCTGGGGATCGCCACCATCACGTTGCTGGCGGGCTTCGCCGCTCCTGCCGTGCTGTTCGAGATCGCCGCCAGTGCCGCCAGCCCGACCTACTCGCTGCAGCCGTCGGGGGTGGCCACGAAGATCACCCTGGCGGGCACCAGCCTGGTCGGCGGCACCTCGTCCGCCTCGGCCGGGAGCACCGGCGCGGCGCAGGCGCAGGGCACCGGCGAGCTCTCACCGCTGGCCGCACCGGTGACCGGGGCCACCACAGTCCACACCGGCGAGCCATGGGCCGGCCCGCTCCCGATCGTGCTGCTCGGGTTGGCCATCCTCTCCGGTCTCGCGCTGGTCGCCCGCCGACGTCTGTCGTCGGCGCTGCGCCCGGCGCGCCGTCACGCCCCCGGCGCAGTCTCGCCGATGGGCGGCCCACCGCCGGGCCCGGCTTCCGGGACCTCCTCCGTTCCCCCTCCGGTCCCGGAGCCGGCCCGGCGGACATCGCAGTGAGCACCACGACAGAGCCGAACGCTGGCGCCGGAGGGAGCGCGGAGGTCGAGGCAGCATGGGACGGGAACCGAGTCGGCAGGCGGCCGGAGGGGAGTCGGTGGAGCCCCCTCCGGCCGGCCCGCCACCCGTCGCCGGCCGGCCCCGGCACGCCCGCCACCGCTGGCGGGGGGTCGCGGTGACCCTCCTCGGGGTGGCCCTGCTCTGGGGGGCGCTCGGTGCCGCCGGCTATGTGGCCGGCTGGCAGTCCCGCCAGCGCCACGCCCAGTCCTCCCTCGTCGGCCGCGAGCGGGCGCAGCGGGCCGAGGTGGCCAGGACCGACGGCGACCGGCCGTGCGTGGTGACGGCGGCCGAGCCCGGCCAGCTCGCCGGGGTGCTGCAGGTGCCCGCCCTCGGCCTGGTGGCCCCGGTGGAGGAGGGCACCACAGACGCCACCCTGGCGGTGGCGGTGGGGCACGACGGGACATCGGTGTGGCCGGGGAGCGACGGCACCTCCGTGCTCCTAGCCCACGACGTGAGCTACTTCGTGCACCTCGGTCAGCTCCGGCCGGGTGACCGCATCGTCTACCAGAACGCCTGCACCACGGTGGGCTACATGGTGACCGGGCAGCAGGTGGTGGCCGAGGGCACGCCGGTGCCCGACTCGGCCACCCCCACGCTGGTGCTGGACACCTGCTACCCGCCCGACGCGCTGTTCTTCACCTCGCAACGCCTGCTGGTCCAGGCCACCGAGACCACCAGCACCTCCCGGGGCGGTGCGGGCGGTGGTGGTGCCGCCCCGACCATGCCGGCGGGGGGCCAGCCCACCTACACGGTGCCGGCGCCGCCGGCCCTGGTGGCCGAGGGCCTCACCCTCCAGCAGAACGAGACGCCCATGGGGACGATGACGCTCACCGGGCAGCCCTCGCCGGTTTGGGAGCAGTCGCCGGGGCCGCTGGCCCTGGAGGCAGCGGCGCTGGAGGCGTACTTCGGCGGTATCGATGCCGCCGGCCAGGAGGAGCCGGGGTGGTGGTCGGCCATCGCCGAGCCGGGCGTGCCCCCGCCCGCCCCGCTGGAGGGCGCGGCCATCACCGGGCACACAGTGCCACTCGACGTGGCCGTCCAGTCGACCGGGGGGACGGCCACGTCGGTGGTGCTGAGCACGACGGTGACCGTGGCCGGCGGCCCCGCCCCCGGCACCTACCGGGAGACCGTCACCACGCCGGTACAGGGCAGCACCGTGCTGATCGGGAGCTGGGCCATGACGCCGGCGTGACGGAAGGCCCCGGCGCACGCGCCGGGGACCGGCGGCCGCCAGCCGCCGGACCGCGAGGGGGAGCCGAGTGAAGGGAGGAGACGAGACCATGCACAACGACGAGACGGCCGGCGTGGCGGACGCGACCCGGCCCGATGCACTGGAGAACGGAAGAGCCCCCACCGCCGGCACGACCGGCGCCGACCGGCCC
>JASHWO010000310.1 GCA_030044045.1 Acidimicrobiales bacterium | reverse complement strand
CCGTCGGTGCCGCTGCCGCCACGGACGGGGGTGCGGCCGGCGACGGCACGTCCCGGCGCTCCCGCCGCCGCCGGGGCGGCCGAGATCGCCGAGGCCGGACGGTCGGGCGCTACCTGGTCTGTGTCCACGTCCAGCCGGGGGTGACCCAGATCGCCATGCTGGAGGGGCGCTCCCTGGTCGAGCACTACGTCTCCCGGGCGGCCGACGACGCCACCCAGATCGACGGCAACATCTACCGGGGCCGGGTGCAGAACGTGCTGCCGGGTATGGAAGCGGCCTTCGTGGACATCGGCATCCCGAAGAACGCCGTGCTCTACCGGGGCGACGTGCGCTACGACCTCGACGACGTGGAGGGGGGTAACGGGGCCCGCCCCCGCATCGAACAGGTGTTGCGGCCGGGGCAGACAATCCTCTGCCAGGTCACCAAGAACCCCATCGGGGCCAAGGGCGCCCGGCTGACCCAGGAGGTGTCGCTGCCCGGCCGGTTCGCCGTGCTGGTGCCGAACAGCGGTGCCTTTGGCATCTCCAAGCGACTGGGCGACAACGAGCGGCGCCGGTTGCGCAAGATCATCGACGACGTCCGTCCCCCGGGCCACGGGCTCATCGTCCGTACGGCGGCCGAGCACGCCACCGAGGAGGAGCTGCGCCGCGACGTCGTGGGCCTCCTGGAGCAGTGGAAGGCCATCGAGGCGGAGGCGGCCCGGTCCAATACGCCGGGTCTGCTCTACCGTGAGCCGGATCTGGCCGTCCGTATCCTGCGGGAGGAGCTGAACAGTGAGTACCGCGGGGTGGTGGTCGACGACCGGGCCCTCTACCAGCAGGTCCGCGACTACGTGGCCCTGGTCAGCCCGGAGCTGGCCGACCGGGTCGAGTACTACGACCCGGCGGTGGAGGGGCAGCCGATCTTCGATCGCTATCACGTGCACGAGCAGCTCCACAAGGCGCTCGACCGCAAGGTATGGCTGCCGTCGGGCGGGTCGCTGATCATCGAGCGCACCGAGGCGCTGACCGTGATCGACGTCAACACCGGCAAGAACGTGGGCAAGACCAACCTGGAGGAGACCGTCTTCCGGAACAACCTGGAGGCGGCCGAGGAAGTGGCCCGCCAGCTGCGGCTCCGGGACATCGGCGGCATCATCGTGATCGACTTCATCGACATGGAGATCCGTGAGAACCGGGACAAGGTGGCGGCGGCGTTGCGTACCGCGCTGGCCCGGGACAAGACCCGTACCCAGGTGTTCGACATCTCGGAGCTGGGCCTGGTGGAGATGACCCGCAAGCGGATCTCCGAGGGCCTGATCGAGTCGCTGTCGACGGTCTGCGAGGTCTGTAAGGGTCGGGGGATCGTCCTGGACACGTCGGTCCTCTGACGGGTCCCCTGCCGCTGCGATAGGCTCTCTCTTCCATGTACGCCGTGATCAGGTCCGGAGGCAAGCAGGAGCGGGTGGCCGAGGGCCAGCGGCTGCGCGTCGAGCTGCTCGGCCAGCCGGTCGGCACCGAGGTGTCGCTGGAGCCGGTGCTGGTGGTGGACGGGGACACCGTGCTGGCCACCCCCGAGGCGCTGTCAGGAGCCAGGGTGACCGCCCAGGTGGTGGGGGAAGAGCTCGGCCCGAAGATCAACGCCATGACGTACAAGCCCAAGGCGAACCAGCGGCGGCGTTGGGGGCACCGGCAGCGCTACGCGACGGTGGAGATCACCTCCATCGCCGCCGGTTGAGTTGGCGACGGTGCGAGCCGTCGCCGGTTGAGGTCGAGGAGGATCGCAGATGTCGAAGACCAAGGGTGGCGGCTCCACCCGGAACGGCCGGGACTCCGCCGCCCAGCGGCTGGGGGTGAAGGCGTTCGACGGCACGGCCGTGACCGCCGGTTCGATCCTCGTCCGCCAGCGCGGCACCCACTTCCACCCCGGGGTGAACGTGGGGCGGGGGGGCGACGACACCCTCTTCGCCCTGGCCGACGGCGTGGTGAAGTTCGGCAAGCGCAAGGACCGCAAGCTGGTCGACGTCCTGCCGGGCTGAGCCCTAGGGCTCGCGCCCGTCGAGCCGGGCCACCACCCCGCTGACCAGGCGGGCCACCTCCTCCGAGGCGCCGGCAATGGCGGCCGGGGTGCCGTCCGCCGGGCCGGTGGCCACCACCAGGCCCAGGACCTCGGCGCCCAGGTGGCAGGCGGCGATGGCCTCGGGCACCATCGACATCCCCACCAGGTCGGCGCCGAGCGTCGCCAGCATGCGGACCTCGGCCGGAGTCTCCAGGTGGGGCCCGGGGACCTGGGCGTAGACGCCCTCGGCCAGTGACGGTTCGACGCCCCGGGCCAGCGCCCGCAAGCGGGCCGACCAGGCGTCGGCCAGGGTCACGTACGGGGTGCCGTCGAGGTGGTCCGGGGCGATCCCGGCCAAGGGTGAGGTGGCGGTGAGGTTCAGGTGGTCGCTGACGGCCACCACCTGCCCGGCGGCCAGGTCCCGCCGGACCGCGCCGGCGCTGCCGGTGAGCAGCACGGTGCGGCAGCCGCCGGCCAGGGCGGTGCGGACCACGTGCACCACCTCTGCCGGGGTGCGGCCCTCGTGGAGGTGCAGGCGGCCGGCGACCACCAGGACCCGCTGGGTGCCCATCGGGAGCGACCACGCCACCGGGCGGTTGCCGAGACCGGTGGACCGGGGCGACCACGGGAGGCTGGTGAGGTCGATGGGCGAGTCGCCTACCCCGAGCAGCGGGGCTACCGCCCTGAGGCCGGTACCCAGCACCACCAGCACGTCGTGGCGGTCGGCGCCGGCGTGGCGGGCCAGTTCTCGGGCGGCCAGGCGTGCCTGCTCGAAGGGGTGGGTCCCGGGGGTGGTCGTGGGCATCGGCCTCATGGTACGGCCGGCGTGGGGCAGGGGCCCCACCTCCCGGAGGAGCCCGGGTTGGGGCGCCCGGGCGGGCCAAGAGCACCGTACGGCCGGCGTGGGGCAGGGGCCCCACCTCCCGGAGGAGCCCGGGTTGGGGCGCCCGGGCGGGCCAAGAGCACCGTACGGCCGGCGTGGGGCAGGGGCCCCACCTCCCGGAGGAGCCCGGGTTGGGGCGCCCGGGCGGGCCAAGAGCACCGTACGGCCGGCGTG
>JASHWO010000033.1 GCA_030044045.1 Acidimicrobiales bacterium | reverse complement strand
TTACCTCTGGTCCGAGGACGGCGTGCTCCTGGCCACGGCCAGCCAGTCCTTCGGCGTGCGCTTCTGGCCCGAGGACGACGAACGGGCCTTCTCCCCCTGAGCTGCCCGGGGCCCCGGAGCCCTCCCGGCGGCGTGGTGTAGCCTCGATGCTTCGCCAGGGGCTATAGCTCAGTCGGTTAGAGCGCAGCACTGATAATGCTGAGGCCGGTGGTTCAAGTCCACCTAGCCCCACCAGCCCGCTGAGCGGCCACGCGTCGCCACGGCACGAAGGCACTGCCCTCAGCCGCCCGTTGGGCCGCCCCCGAGGCCGTAGAAGCGGCGGGCGTTGCCGCCGCAGACGTCGGCCACCACGGTCGAGAGCCAGTCCAGGTCGGGCGGGATCCGGCCCTCCTCGACGTCCCGGCCGAGCACGTCGCACAGCACCCGGCGGAACAGCTCGTGCCGGGTGAAGGAGAGCAGCGAGCGGGAGTCGGCCACCATCCCCACGAACCCGGCGAGCGGGCCGACCTGCGAGAGGTCGTCGAGCTGGCGGCGCAGGCCGGCCTCGTGGTCGTTGAACCACCACGGCGGCCCCCACTGCACCAGCGGGGCCACCCCCGGGGCCGAGAAGGCGCCGGCCAATACGGCGAACGCCGGGTTGTCGGCCGGGTTCAGGTTGTACAGGACGGTGCGCGGCAGGTGCCCGGCCGCCTCCAGGCCGGCCAGAAGGCGGGACAGGCCGGGGATCTGGCGGGCGTCGCCCACCACGTCACCACCGGCGTCGGGGCCGAGGCGCTCGAAGAGGCGAGGCGAGGCGTCACGGTGGGCGCCCAGGTGGAGCTGCACCACGCCGCCGTCCTCCGAGGCCAGGCGGGCGGCCAGGGCCACGATCTCCAGGGCCACCGCGTCCCGCCCCTCGGCCCGGGGGGCGGTGCCGGTCCGGGCCCGGCGGACGGTGGCGTCGGCCAGCGCCGGGTTCCGGGGCCGGTCCGGGACCACCGCCAGCCCGTGGTCGCTGGCCCGGCCGCCCAGATCCCCGAAGCGCCGGTACGACCTGGCGCACGCCTCCAGCAACGAGCCGCCGTCCTCCACCACCCCCCCGGTCGCCGCGCCCAGGCGGTCCGCCCACGAGCACCACGCCGCCGGGTCGGCCAGCAGGCGGTGGGCGGCGTCCGGGCGGAAGGTGGGCACCACCACCGGGGTCCCGGCCCCCGCCATCCCCACCTCCTCCCGCAGCCGGTGGTGGGCCTCCAGGTCGTCCGCCGGGTCGTCGGTGGTGGCCAGCACCTCGACGCCGAAGTGGGCCAGGAGCCGCCGCGCCGACCAGTGCGGAAGCTGGCGGTTGGCCTCCTCCCAGATCTCACGGGCCGTCGCCGGCGAGAGCACGGCGTCGATGCCGAACACCCGGCGGAGCTCCAGGTGGGTCCAGACGTAGAGGGGGTTGCGGACCAGGCGGGGCACGGTGGCCGCCCAGGCGGCGAACCGCTCCCAAGGGTCGGCGTCCCCGGTGACCAGCGCCTCGTCCACGCCGGCGCCGCGCATGGCCCGCCACTTGTAGTGGTCGTCCCCGAGCCACAGGTCGGCCAGCGTCTCGTAGGTGCGGTCCCCGGCGATCTCGGCCGCCGGCAGGTGGGTGTGCGGGTCGACGATGGGGGCATCAGCGGCCACCCCGTGGTACAGGGCCCTGGCCGTCTCGCCCGACAGCAGGAAGTCGTCGCCCAGGAACCCGGCCGCCACGGTGCCGGTCTACACGGCCACTGGCCGGCGGTCATCCGGCCACCAGCCACCCGGCCCGTGGCCCCGGCTCGGCCCCCTTGCGCAGGGGTACCGGGGTAGGTCAGCATATTGACCAATGAGTGAGACGCTGCCCTTTTCGGACGCCAAGGCCCACCTGTCCGAGCTGGCCGAACGGGTCGAGCACCAGCACGAGCGGATCCTGGTCACCCGGAACGGGCGGCCGTCGTTCGTCCTGGTGAGCCCGGACGACCTGGCGTCGCTCGAGGAGTCGCTGGACATCCTGGCCGACCCCGAGCTGGTCGCTTCACTGGCCCGGTCCCGAGCGGAGGCAGCCCGGGGAACAACGCTGCCCCTGCCCGGCGCCTGAGCGCCCGGACTCCCGGCCGGCCGTGTTCGAGGTCCGGGCCACCCCGGAGGCGTTGCGCCACCTCCACCAGCTTCCTCCAAAAGTCCGCGACGCCGCGCTGGTCGCACTGCGGGGACCGATCAGCGAGCGCCCGCACCAGCTCGGCAAGCCGTTGGTCGGCGACCTGGCGGGCCTCTTCTCGGCCCGGCGGGGCGACTACCGCATCATCTACGAGATCGACGACCGAGCGAAGGTCGTCGTCGTCCACCGCATCCAGCACCGGAGGACCGTGTACCGCCGCCGCTGGGCGGCACGGGCGGCACGGGCGGCACGGCCCGGTGGCGCCCGGCCACGCCACGGTATACAACGTGTCCCGTGCGGCACCCCCACCGGCGCCGCCGGGGCAAGCCCGCCGGGGCAAGGAGGCACCATGCAGTTCCGACAGATCGGCGACGTCCAGGTGAGCGCCGTGGGCCTGGGCGAGATGCCCCTCTCCATCGAGGGGCGGCCGGACGAGGACCGGGCCATGCGCACGGTGCACGCCGCCCTCGACGCCGGCATGACCATCGTCGACACGGCCGACGCCTACTGCCTGGACCCGGGCGAGCACGGCCACGGCGAGCGCATCGTGGCCCGGGCGCTGGCCACCTACGGCGGCGACACCAGCGGGGTGCTGGTGGCCACCAAGGGCGGCCACTACCGCCCGGGCGACGGGAGCTGGCTGGTGAACGGCCGGCCCGAGTACGTGAAGCAGGCCTGCGAGGCCTCGCTGAAGGCTCTCGGCGTGGAGGCCATCGGCCTCTACCAGTACCACCGGCCCGACCCGACCGTCCCCTGGGCCGAGTCGGTGGGGGCCCTGGCCGAGCTGCTGGACGAGGGCAAGATCCGCCTGGCCGGCGTCTCCAACGCCACCGTGGCCCAGATCGACGAGGCCCAGCAGGTCCTGGGCGGGCGGCTGGCCTCGGTCCAGAACGAGTTCTCCTTCCGCTTCCGCTCCTCCGAGGACGAGCTGGCCCACTGTGAGGCCATCGGGGTGGCCTTCATCCCCTGGAGCCCGCTGGGCGGCATCGGCAACGTGGACCGGGTGGCCGAGGAGCACCCCGAACTGGCCGCCCTGGCCGGGGAGAAGGGGGTCACCCCCCAGCAGCTCACCCTGGCCTGGATGATCGCCAAGGGCGACCGGGTGGTCCCCATCCCCGGCTCCAGCCGGCCCGAGACGGCCGAGGCCTCGGCGGCGGCGGCCGACATCCGCCTCACCCCCGACGAGGTGGCCCGGCTCGACGCCGCCTGACGGCCTGACGGCCGGCCGGGCCGGTGCCACCCGGCTCGGCGCGGCGTGCCCCCGCCGGCCCCCAGTAGGGACG
>JASHWO010000309.1 GCA_030044045.1 Acidimicrobiales bacterium | reverse complement strand
CTGGGCCCCCTGGGTCCATGTCTGGAAGGCCAGGGCGGCGTAGGTGGAGCCCTGGCCTCTGACGGGGGCCAGATCTGTTGTCGCCCCGGCCACGGCCCCGGTGACCACCAGGCCGAGCAGCACGACCAGCACCGCGGCAGCCAGGGCCAGGCACCGGCGAAAGGCGGCGTCGGCGACGTTCACCCGAACCTCCCTTGGACGTAGTCGAGGGTCCGGGGGTCGTCGGGATCCTCGAACATCTTGGTGGTGGCACCCTGCTCCACGACATAGCCGGGCTCGTTCTCCTCGGCCAGGAAGAAGGCGCAGCGGTCGGAGACCCGGTGGGCTTGCTGCATGTTGTGGGTGACGATGACGACGGTGACCTCACCCCGGAGCTCGTCGATGGTCTCTTCCACCCGCCTGGTCGAGGTGGGGTCGAGGGCCGAGCAGGGCTCGTCCATCAACAGCACGTTCGGGGCGACGGCCAGCGACCGGGCAATGCAGAGCCGCTGCTGCTGTCCGCCGGAGAGCCCCCCGCCGGGCTGGTGCAGGCGGTCCCGGACCTCCTTCCACAGACTGGCCCGTCGGAGGGACTGCTCGACCAGGGCGTCCCGGTCGGTGCACCTGATCCGGGTCAGTTTCAACCCGGCCAGCACGTTGTCCCTGATGCTCATGGCCGGGAAGGGATTGGGCTTCTGGAAGACCATGCCGATGCGGGTGCGGACCTCCTGGGGCCGCACGGCCGTCGAATAGACGTCCTGGTCGTCCAGGAGGATCTGGCCGTCCATGGCCGCCCCCGGGACCAGCTCGTGCATGCGGTTCAGCAGCCGCAGGAAGGTGGACTTGCCACAGCCCGAGGGACCGATGAGCGCGGTCACCTCGCCGGCCGGCATGACCAGTGTCACGCCTTCGAGGACCAGGTGGTCGCCGAACCAGGCGCAGGCGTCCCTGGCCGCCAGGGTGGCCGCGCCGGGGGGCGGGCCGCCGATCAGGCGGGGAGGCTCTTTCTGCGGACGAGGAGGCTCCGCCACGACCGGGACCGGGGCGGTCACCGGGCCGTGGTCGTCGAGCGGCTCACCGCTGGGCGGGGCGACGGAGACGTCGGTCACGATGGCTCCTCGACCAACGCCGGCGTGCCGGTGATCGGGCCGCGGGAGCGGTCGGGGGGCTGCATGAGCGCCCCCAGCCGGGCCGAGAGCTTGGGCTTCGGCCGCCGGCGGGCTTTGGTCCGGTCCCGCCCGACGATGCGGGCGATCACGAACAGCAAGAGGATGAGAAGCATGAGCACCAGTGCCCCGGCGAAGCCCCGGGCGATCGAAGAGGGCAGGGGCTCCCTGATGAACCGGTAGATGAAGAGGGGCAGGGACTCCTGGGCCCCGCTGAAGGGGTTGGCGTTCATGAGGTTGTAGCCGAAGGCGGTGAACAGCAGGGGCGCCGTCTCCCCCGCCTCCCGGGCGATGCCGAGGATCGCCGCCGTGGCCACCCCGGACGAGGCCGTTGGCAGGACCACCGACCAGACCATCTTGACCCTCGACGACCCGAGGGCCAGGCCGGCCTCTCGGAGCCCGGCCGGCACCAGGCGGAGCACCACCTCGACGGCCCGGCAGATGGTCGGCATCATCGTCACCGACAGGGCCAGCGAGGCCATGAAGCCGTCATAGCCGAACAGTGAGCTGTCCTTGGCCAAGGGGATGATGAGCGTGGCGTAGATGAAGAGGCCCGAGACCACCGAGGGCATCCCGCTCATGGCATCGACGAAGATGCGAACGGGCCGGCGGAGCTTCGAGCGGGTCTCGTTCAAGAAGACGGCCGCCATCACCCCCAACGGGAGGGAGATGACGAGGGCGATGCCCACCTGCTCGACGGTGCCCACGATGGCGTGGAGGCCGCCGCCGGCCGTGGCCGGCTGGGTGGGGGTGACGCCCTCCTGGGTGTGGATGAAGAAGCCCAGGGAGAGGGCGGGCAATCCCTTCACCAAGACGTAGAGGACCAGCCAGACCAAGGGCACGAGGACGACGACCATGGCCGTCCACATGACGACGGTGGCCAGCCGGTCGACGGCGGCCAGCCGGCCCACCCGGTCGACGGTGACGACGTAGTAGATCCCCAAAAAGACGAAGTAGGCCACCACCCAGAAGCCGAACCAGCCGATGCCGTCGGTGACCACCGAGAAGGTCAGCCAGCAGAAGCTGATCGAGCTGAAGGCCGCGGCCAGGGCGATCACCCCGTCTATCGGGGTGAGGCTGGCCGGTCGGCGGGGGGTGCGGCGGCGCCGGGCTGGCGCTCGGCGGGCAGCGCTCGATACCTGAGCAACGGTGGTGGTCGGGGCGGTCATAGATCCACCCCCACTCCCGAACGGCTCCTCGCCACGATGGTGGAGGCAACGAGGTTGGTGCCGAGGGTCAGGACGAACAGCACCAGGCCGGCAGCCATGAGGCCGGGCACTGTGACCTCGTCGCCGGCCCGGTAGGCGATGAACCCGGCGATGGTCGACCCCCCGTTCTGCAGCCAGTGGTCACTGATCCAGGGCACCTGGGGCAGCAGCAGGCTGACGGCGATGGTCTCCCCCAGCGCCCGGCCCAGGCCGAGCATCGAGCCCCCGATCATCCCGCCCCGCCCGTAGGGGAGGACGACCGAGCGGATCATCCCCCACCGGGTGGCCCCGAGCGCCAGGGCCCCCTCCTTCTCCCCCGGCGGGGTCTGGGCGAAGACGGCCCGGGAGATGGAGGCCACGATCGGGACGACCATGAGCGAGACCACGATCCCGGCGATGAAGAAGGAGCTGGTGAGCTCGGCGTTCTGGTCGATGGCGAAGAGCGGGAGCCACCCGAGGTGCGTGGTCATCCAGCGTGACAGGGGCACGATCTGCGCCGAGAGGAACAAGAACCCCCACAGGCCGAAGAGGATGGAGGGCACGGCAGCCAGCAGGTCGACCATCCCCTGGAGGAGCTTGCGGGTGGCGGGGGGGGCGAACTCGGCGATGAACAGCCCGACCGAGATGCCGAGCGGGATGGCGATCGTCACCGCGATCAGGCCGACCACGACGGTGCCGAAGATGAGGCCGAGGACGCCGTAGGTGGAGCCCGAGACCCAGATCTCGGTGGTGAAGAACGACCAGCCCATCTGGGACCAGGCGTGGCGGCCCTGGTAGAGGAGGAAGACGCCGACGACGGTCATGATGACCAGCACCGCCGCCCCGGCGCCGAGGGTCATCCGGTCGAAGATGCGGTCCGCCCGGCCCGGTTGGCTCATGAGCACCCGGCGGGTTCGGTGGTCCTTCTGCGTGGTGGGGAGGGTGCCGGTGGTGATGGGCGCAACGTAACGAGACGAGGTGAACGCCCCGAGGACGCGCCCGGGCCCGTCGATGATTTCTCCGCGACGGCCCGGTGAATTACGTACCAACGGCGCGCCCCACCCGGTCGCCGGCAGCGCGCGCCGTGCCCCGCGGCACCGGCCCGGCCGGCGGCGGCAACGCACGGCCGGCACGCCGGTCGATGCCGTCGAGCAGGAGGTCGAGCCCGAAGACGAACTGCGCGTGGACGGCCGCCGTCGAGTAGTCCCCCACCTGTGTCCCCAGCCGGGGCCAGCAAACCGCCGGCCCATCCGCCGCCGGCGGGACCACCGTGCCGGGTGCCGGCGGCGGTGCCTCCCCGCCCATCACCCGGGCCGACCGGTCCAGCTCGGCGCTGCCCAGCACGAACCAGTAGAGGGTGGCGCCGGCCATGGCGCACTGCCCGTCCCGCAGGTCGGTGCCGCCCAGCAGGCTCGCCACCTCGTCCAGCCGGTCGAGGGCGGCCGGCACGTCCCAGCGGTTGACCAGCAGGTGCAGGGCCAGGCCCGGGTACTCGGTGAGCCAGGCGCGGGTCTGCAGCGCCCACAGCCGCAGCCGCCGCACCCAGTCGCCCCGGGCCGGCACCGGGGGCATGGTGGTCATGATCTGGGCCACCACCGCTTCCCGCAGCTCGGTCATCCCCATCACTCGCTGTACGCCGGTGGCGGTGGTGTTCACCCGGCGGGCCACCGTGCGCAGGTCGAGGGCGTGCAGGCCGATCTCGCCCACGACGGCGACGCCGGCCGAGACGATCCGGGAACGGGTGAGGGCAGGGCGTGGCATGGCAGTGGACAGTGCACTTCTGCAGCGTCGGTATGGTGCGCCGAGCCAGGTGTCCCCCGGCGGTACGGGGCGCGAGCGCCGGATGAAATCTCGGTGATCGGCCGATGAACTTCGTTCCGGCCGTGCCTGGGGGGTCAGCCCCCCGGGGCCCCCGTCAGGCCGTCGGTCATGCCGTAGCGGCGGAAGGGGCCGAAGAACCCCTGCTCCAGCAGCCCGTACCCGACGCGGCCGTCGTAGCGGAACCGGGCCAGGTGGTCGACGATGCCGTACTGGCCGATGCCTTTGACCTCGTCGACGTCGAGCACCAGGCCCTGCACCACCGGGTCGGGCCCGTGGTACATGCCGTGGCGCCAGTCGGCGTCGATCCCGTAGCCGGTGCCCACCGAGACGAAGTTGGCCAGCAGCGACTCGCACTCGATCTCGATGCCCGTCTCGGGGAAGCGCACCAGCGAGCGGCGCACCACCCGCGTGCCCGGCTCGATGTCGTGCTCGTGCTCACTGCGGCCGAGATCCTCCACGCCGCGGGCCGGGTCGCGCCAGACCCGCTCGGCCTGCACCAGCGGGCGGGACCCGTCGTCCTGCTCGTGGCAGATGTAGAGGATGGCGTGGTCGTCGAACTGCATGGGGAAGTAGGTCCACATCCCGGCCAGCACCAGCTCGCCCTCCCGGATCCCGCCCGGCTCGGGCTCGCCCACCGGGCGGATGCCCCACGACCGGTCCCGGTTGCCCCAGCACCGGTCGGGGGTGACGGCGATCGCCTCGCCCGACACCACCAGGGTGCCGGACCAGGTGCCGGTCTGGGCCAGGCGCTGGGTGTCGAACAGCACCTTCTCCCTGCTGCGGAGGATCTGCCGGGGCTCGGCCACCGCCGGGATGTGCCCCTCCCAGGTGACGTCCATGGCCACCGGGTGCTCGGTGGGCTCCACCACGAACCGCAGCCGGCGCAGCGGCTCCAGCACCTCCACCCGGAACGGCCCGACCGTGGTGTCCCGGCGGTCGCCCAGGGGCGCCGAGGCGCGGACGACGTGCTGGCGTAGCCCCTTGCGGACGTCCACGAAGGCGTCGACCACGCCCAGGTTCGGGTACTGCCCCAGGCCGAAGACGGCGAACCACTCGGCCGAGCAGGGGTGCAGGTTGAAGTAGTAGCGGTCGTAGAAGTTGCGGTCGCTGGTGGCCGGGTGGCGGATCAGCTCCGGCGCCTGGTGCACCGGGTAGTCGTCCCACTGGGACAGGGTCACGGGGTCACTCCTCGGGTGGCAGGAGCAGCCGGGCTCGGGTGGCGGGAGGCCGGGGGCAGGGGCCGGGGACTGGCGGGACCGTCAGCCGGCGTGGCAGGCGCAGCCGCCACCGCATCCGCCGGCCATTGGAGCACCGCAGAGGCCGCCCGCCCCGGCCCCGGCACCCGCCGGCGCGGCGGCCAGCCTCGTCGTGGCGAACAGCGGCAAGAGCCGGGCGGCGCCCACGTGCCCGCCGGGGCAGGTGGCCGGGGCGTCGGCGTCGGCCATGGGCCGGCGCTCCTCGTAGACGGTCCCGCAGGTCCGGCAGCGGTACTCGTAGCGCGGCATGGCCTCACCTCCGGCAGGGAGCCTACCAACGGCACCGCATGAGTTGAGCTTACAAGGCAGTCTCAACAGCGAAAGTGGAAACGACCTATGAGGCACGCCACGGTGTCAACAAGACCTGGGGCAGGTCCATGCGATCGGGCCGGGGGCCCGCGAGATGCCGTTCCCCCTACCGGGGTCCAACTGACCTGCTGCCCGACACCCGGTCGGTCGTTCCGCCGTGCTCAGTTGTAGCTGTCGAGCTCGGTGCGGTCGCCCGGCTCGCCGGCGCTGGGAGTGAGCGAGACGGCAAAGCCGTCGATCACGTCGATCCGCTCCACCGCGTCCACGTGGCCCCGCCCGGTGCCGTGCCACTTGGCTTTCGCCACCTCCTTGGCCGACCGCCCGTCGGGCGCCACCACGAACACGACCTCGTGGTCCTCCCCCATCCGGCCGTCAGCCGGTGGCCCACCCAGGAACGCCGCGTAGAGGTGCACTCCGAGACGCTACCCTCGACGCCGGCCGGACGGCGCCGGTGCCGGTGCCGGCAGACCAGGTGGCGGCTGCGCTCGAGCTGTGAGCACGCCCGGGTCGTACGACGTCCAGTACGACCCGAAGGCCCTCAAGGAGCTGGCCCGCCGGCCGATGCCGGGCCAGGGCTACGGCTGGGCGTAGGCGTAGATGCCGAACCCGTTGTACGCCAGCGAGTCGGCCGGCAGGAACGGCCCGTTGACCACCACCGCCAGCTCGCCGGCCGTGCCCGGGCCGGCGTCGCCCTCGATAGTGGCGATGGCGCCGTCCGGCCACACCTGGGCCACGATGCCGGCGTGCACCGAGGTTGTCGCGCTCGCCGGCCCGGTGCCGTAGAGCACGACGTCTCCGGGGACCGGCGTGGCAGTCGGCGGGAGCACCGCCCCGTACTGCGCCGCCCATGTGTCGATGTCGCCGGTGAAGGCATAGGACGGGATGGGCACCCCGCCCTGCTGCCAAGCCCAGGTGGCGAAGAGAGCGCACCACTCCTCGCAAGGCCCATAGGGGTTGCAGAACTCCCCGGTGTCCGGGTCGGGCTGCACCTGGGACTCGGCGGTGGCCACGATCGCCGCCGAGCCGGGGAAGGTGCCGTCCGGAGGCGGGTTGGCGAACGTGTACCGGAAGGCATCGGGCTCGAGCAGCCAGTAGCCGTCGCCTGTGGGGGTGGGGAGGATCTGGGTGAAGGGCGCCGCCGCCGGACCGGTGGGCGCCGAGCCCTCGAAGGTGGCACTGCCGAAGGTGAGCACGCCGCCGCCCCACCCGAGCAGCCAGTAGCCGTCGCCTGTGGGGGTGGCCGCTAGGCCCACCACGGCGGCCTGGAGTGGCTGGCCACCCATCGACCCGAAGTAGCCGGCGCTCCCGAAGGCGAAGATGCCGCCGTCGCCGGCCACCAGCCAGTAGCCCCGGCCTGTCGGGGTGGCCGCCATGCCGGTCACCGCCGCCACCAGCGGCCGGCCACCCATCGATCCGAAGTAGCCGGCGGTCCCGAAGGCGAAGATCCCGCCGTCGGCCGCCACCAGCCAGTAGCCCCGGCCTGTCGGGGTGGGCGCCATGCCCACGATCGGCTGGTCCAGGGGGCGCCCCCCCATCGACCCGTAGAAGCCGGCGTCGCCGAAGGCGAACACCCCGCCGTCCAGGCCCACCAGCCAGTAGCCCCTGCCGTCGGGGGTGGCCGCCATGCCCACGATGGGGGCCTGCAGGGTGAGGTCGCCCACCGACCCGTAGAAGGGCGCCGTGCCCAGCGCGTAGACGCCGCCGTCGGCGCCGGCCAGCCACATGCCGGTCCCCCCGTCGGTGGCGG
>JASHWO010000308.1 GCA_030044045.1 Acidimicrobiales bacterium | reverse complement strand
AAGGACCGGGAGGAGCACCGGCTGGTGGTGGAGGCCGTCGTCGCCGCGCTCGGTTCCCGCTGCGGCAACCTGGTGGCGCCGGACGAGCCGTCGCTGGTGCGCCTGCACACCGTGGCCCACCTCGGCACCCTGGTCCGCGGCACCCTGCGGGGCGGCGCCGGGGCGCCGCGCCCCACCGCCCTCGAACTGCTGGCCGACCTCCACCCCACCCCGGCCGTCGGCGGGGTCCCCCGGGGCGCCGCCCTGGCCTGCATCGGGGAGCTGGAGCCCGAGCCCCGTGGGCTCTGGGCCGGCCCGGTGGGCTGGGTCGACGCTACCGGCGACGGTCGGTGGATGGTGGGCATCCGCTCGGCCACGGTGGACGGCCGCACCGTGCGGCTGACCGCCGGCGCCGGCGTGGTGGCCGCCTCCGACCCGGAGGCCGAGCTGGCCGAGACCACGGTCAAGCTGGCCCCGGTGCTCGAGGCCTTCGCCCCCGGCGCCTCCCACCTGCTGTAAGAGGCCGCGCCACCACGCCGAATTTATAGGTTCAGAACTATACGGTCATGGCTATACTATAGCTATGACGCAGCCGAACCCCTATACGCCGGGGGCCGGCGATCGTCCCAGGGCGCTCGTCGGTCGCGAGGAGCAGCTCGCCCTGGCGGATGGGGTCCGTCACCAGATCGAGGCCGGGTACGCCGCCAACTGCCTCGTCTTCACCGGGCTCCGAGGCGTCGGCAAGACGGTCCTGTTGAAGGAGATCCGGGACCGGCTGCTCGCCCGTGGGTGGTTCGCCATCTACATCCAACTGCGCACCAAGACCACTGTCGAGCAGTCCTTCGGCGAGGTCGCTCTCCGCACCCAGCGGGAGCTCTCGTTCGGCGCACGGCTGACCCGAAGCCTCAAGCGCCTCGTCGATCGCGGGGGCGGGCTCCAGGTGCTGGCGACCGGCGGCTCGATCGGGCCCACGCAGGGATCGTCAGGCGGCTACCTCCTGCTGTCCTCGGTCCTCGAGCAGCTCGGCGAGGCGGCCCGGACAGACGGCGCCGGCATCGCCCTGGTCGTGGACGAGCTCCAGACCATGAGCCTGAAGGCGCTCGGCGATCTGGTCCAACTGGTCCAGGACCTCCGCGATCGGGTGCCGCTGGCCTTCTTCGGCGGCGGGCTCCCCTACCTCCCGGCCCGTTTCTCGAAGGCGGCGACGTCAACGGAGCGGTTCCGGTTCGAGCCGACGGGCTTCCTCGCCGAACGCGACGCGGAACGGGCTGTCACCGACCCGGCGCTGGCCGAGGGCGTGCGGTGGGACGGCGAGGCCCTGCGCGAGGTCGTCGAGATGGCGGAAGGGTACCCCTTCTTCCTCCAGCTCGATGCCTTCGAAGCATGGGAAGTGGCGACGCGACGGGGAGCGTTCACCTCGATCACCCTGCACGACGTCGAGACGGCGATGCCGCCGGTCCGGCGCCAGCTCGAGTTCGGGCTCTACGGGTCTCGCTTCGACAAGACCAAGCCCGGCCAGCGGGACTACCTCTACGCGATGGTGGACCTCCTGGGCCGGGACGCAGGCGGCCGGGTGGCGAAGGGGCGGGTCCGCTCCGGAGACGTCGCCAAAGCGCTCGGACGCAGCATCTCCCAGGTCTCACCGACCCGGGACGTCCTGATCCACCAGGGCCTCGTCCACGCCCCGCACCACGGCGAGCTCGAATTCTCGGTCCCGGGGTTCGCCGACTACTTGCTGCGTCGTCGAGCAGCAGAGGAAGGCTGAGCTGCGGCCCGTACGCTCAGGGCGTACCGGCCGACGCACGCCGCGCCGGGCGCCTGGCCGAGGCCGGCCCACCATCTCCGTCGTCGGCCAGGGGGATCTCCACCGTGAACACCGCCCCCTGGCCCGGGCTGGACCAGATCCGGGCGTTGCCGCCCAGCGCCTCGGCGATGGCCCGGACGATGGAGAGGCCGAGGCCGGTCCCGCTGCCCGTCCGCGAGGCGTCGCCCCGGTAGAAGCGGTCGAAGACCCGCGCCGCCTGGGCGGGGTCGAGCCCCGGCCCCCGGTCGCTCACCCGCACCACCCCCATGCCCCCCTCGGCCGAGACCGCCACCCGCACCGGGGTGCCGGGCGGGGTGTGGGAGAGGGCGTTACGAACCAGGTTGTGGGCCACCTGGGCCAGCCGGTCGTGGTCGCCGGCCACGGTGACCGGGCCGGGCGCCACCAGCTCCAGCGGCCGGTCCGGCTCGGCCGTGCGGGCGTCGTCGACGGCGTCTCGGCAGATGCGGCGCAGGTCCACCGGCGCCTGGTCCAACGGCCGGCCCTGGTCGAGCCGGGCCAGCAGCAGGAGGTCGTCCACCAGCCCGCCCATGCGGCCCGCTTCCCGTTCCACCCGGCCCAACGCCCGCTGCCGGCTCTCCTCGTCGGCGAAGGCCCCTTTGCGCAGCAGCTCGGCATAGCCCCGGATGGAGGTCAGCGGGGTACGCAGCTCGTGAGAGGCGTCGGCCACGAACTGGCGGAGCCGGGCCTCCGACGCCGACTTCTCGGCGAAGGCCGCCTCGATCTGTCCCAGCATGGCGTTCAGGGCCAGCCCCAGCCGCCCCACCTCGCTGCGCTCGTCGGCCGGGCCCACCCGGCGGGCGAAGTCGCCCGAGGCGATGGCGCCGGCCGTGCGGGTCATCTCGTCCAGCGGCCGCAACCCCCGGCGCACCGTCCACAGGGCCAGCACGCACAGGGCGGCCACCACGACCAGCGAGGCCAGCAGCTCCACCCGCAACAGGCTGGACAGCGTGTCGTCGGTGGGGTTCAGCGACAGGGCCGACACCAGGGTGCCCTCGGGCACCCGCACCGCCTGGGCCCGGTAGCGGGCCCCGGACCCGGGCGGGCCGTTCAAATCGAACCCGTTCGGGCTGGGGCGGTAGGCGCCCTGCGCCTTCCGTGAAGCGTGTGCCGGCGGCAGCACCTGGGCCGGCAGTGAGCGGGGGATCACCGGTTGGGGATCGGGCGCCGACGGTGAGCCCGAGGGCCGGGAGAGCAGCACCTTGCCATCCCGCCCGATCACCAGGACGTACACGTCGGGGTCCACCCGGTCGTCGAGCCGCCGCGCCGTGGGCGTCCGCCCCACGAAGGCCGTGTAGTCGAGGTAGCGGACGGCCAGGCCCTGGGCCGAGGCGATCTGGGCGTCGAGGCGACCGTAGAGGAACGAGCGGAGCGAGCTGTAGGTCACCACGTCGGCGACGCCCAAGCCGATCACCAGCAGCACGGCCATGGTGATGGTGAGGCGCCGGTGGAGGTTCACCTCACTCCCGGGGCAGGCGGAGGCTGTAACCGACCCGGCGCACGGTGTGGATGAGCGGCGGGTCGTACTCGTCGATCTTCTTCCGCAGGTAGGAGATGTAGGTCTCCACGATGTTCCCGTCACCGGAGAACCCGTAGTCCCATACGTGGTCGAGGATCTCGGACTTCGACACCACCCGGCGCACGTTCTCCAGCAGGTACTGGAGCACGTTGAACTCGGTGGCCGTGAGCTCGATGGGGTGCCCCTGGCGCCAGACCTCGTGCGTGTCGACGTTCATCACCAGGTCGGCAAAGGAGAGCTCGGCTCCGCCGCCGGCGTCGTGGCCGGCCCGACGGAGCACCGCCCGGACCCGGGCCACCAGCTCGTCCAGGCTGAACGGCTTGGTCACGTAGTCATCGCCCAGAGAGAGCCCCGACACCTTGTCCTCGGTGGCGTCACGGGCGGTGAGGAACACCACCGGCACCCGGTCCCCGGCGTCGCGCAGCCGGCGGCAGACCTCGATACCCTCCAGGTCGGGGAGCATCACGTCCAGCATCACCAGGTCGGGCCGGGCCGTGCGGGCCAGCCGCAGGGCGTCGTTCCCGGTGGCCGCCACGTCCACGGCGAAGCCCTCGAAG
>JASHWO010000307.1 GCA_030044045.1 Acidimicrobiales bacterium | reverse complement strand
ACGTTGCTCACGTGGACGCCGTCTGTCGACAGGTTGCCCCGGGCCTGGGCGTCGCCGAAGCAGTAGACCTCGCCCGTGTCGGTGACCTCCCAGTAGCCCTTCCCGTCAGCCGTGGCCACGATGGCCACGATGGGGTTGGGCGGGTCGTATGTCACGGCGCAGCCGTAGAGGGCGCCGTATGTGCCGCGGCAGCCGGCCGAGCCGGTGGGCTCGGGCGAACCGAAGCAGTGCACCCAGCCGTTGCGCTCGGCCCCGCAGTAGTCGGCCTGGCCACTGGAGCTCACCACCCGGGCCAGGCCCACCAGGTCGCTGATGTGGTCACCGAAGGAGAGGTAGCTACCGTAGAAGGGGGCGGCGCCGTAGGCGTAGATGCCCCCGTTGGCGCCGGCCAGCTGGTAGCCCTTGCCTGTGGCGGAAGCGGCGATCGAGACGATTGTGGACACCCCCGGGCGCTGGCCGTAGACGTCGGCGGAAAAGCCGTAGACGTCGCCTTCGGAGGTGGTGAGCCAGTAGCCCGAGCCCGGGGTCGAGTCCGGGGCGCCTGTGGCCGCGGTCTGGAGGAAGCCCACCACTGTGGCGTTCACCCCTGTCCGTGTCTCGGCCCCGAAGTACTGGGCACCGCCGTAGGCGACGATGCTGCCGTCCCGGCCCACGAGCCAGTACCCTGTGCCCCCCACCGTGGCCGCCATGCCCACGATGGGCAGGGGCAGCTTGGTCGGCGGCGTCGATGTGAAAAACGGTGCTGTGAAGGCGAACACCCCGCCGTCCTGGCCCACCAGCCAGTAGCCGTTGCCGTCGCGCAGGGCGGCCATGCCGGCGATGTCATCGACGTGGACTGTCCGACTGGGCAACGAGCCGCGGAACGGGGCGCTCCCGAAGGCGTAGATCGCGCCGTCTCTTCCCACCAGCCAGTAGCCGCTGTCCCCGCTGGGTGCCATGCCCACGATGGGCTCGGTGAGGATCTGGCCCGTCATCGAGCCGAAGTACCCGGCGTCACCGAAGGCATACACGCTGCCGTCGGCCCCCACCAGCCAGTAGCCGCCGTTGTCCCCGGTCGAGGCCATGCCCACGATCGAGGCCGGGAGGTACTGGCCGTTCATTGTGCCGTAGAGATGGGCTGTCCCGAAGGCGAACACCCTCCCGTCCGAGTCGACCAGCCAGTAGCCGGCGTTGTCGGTCATGCGGGCCCCGCCGACGATCGTCGCGCTGGGTGTCTCACCGGACTCCGAGCCGAAGAAGGTGTCGGCGCCGAAGGCGTAGACGCCGCCCTTGTCGCTCACCTCCAGCAGGCCCTGGCCGAAGTCGTAGGCGGCGGGGGCGGCGTGGATGATCGGGTGGGTGCCCGGGGAGGGTGTCGTGCCGAGGGACCCGGCGATCACCCCGATGAGCAGTGCGGCCACCAGCACGGGGATGCCGAGCACGCTGCCGGCACGGCGCCGTGCCCGAACCGGGGCGCTCGACGCCGGCCGGCTCGGGAGGCGGGACGACCGTCGGTCGGTCGTGGCACGCAGGGATCTCGGCGCTCTCGATGGCACGCTCATCTCCGTTCTTGGTAGTTTTTGGGCGCGTTTGGTCAAGTGGTTGTGAAGTTTTGGTCAATTATTCGGATGGGAATTTTTAGTTACTGGCGGCAGACATAGGACGACCAAGCACTGGTCGGTCGAAGTCCGCGAGCCGCAGCGGCCCCGTGAGTAGAGGGGAACTACGGGAGGCACAGGGCCGCTACGGCGCCACGGACCCCGCTCTACCTGGTAAAACAGCGCGGAGACTGATCACCGCCGAGATCAACGTCGACATGTCAGCGGATCAATTGCCGTACCCCCGTTCCCGTACCGGACCTACCGAACCGCCTCCGGTAGTCCAGATGGATATTCAACTAACTCCGCCGTACTGGAACGGTATCAGAGCGTTTCGTTGAATTCAAGAGTTACCGTGTCGATAGTCATGGAAATTGTTCGCCGTTCCACTTCGGTACACCTCGGGCCATCTACGCTGCGTTACCGTGGGGGAAGCACGGAAAAGCAAGCCCTGGCCCGAGATCCTGGGCGAGCGCGTGCGGCAGCGCCGCGTCGAGCTCGGGTGGCGACAGATCGACCTCGCCACCCGGATCCAGCGTCACGAGACATACGTCAGGACAATCGAGCACGGAAGGACGAACATCTCGGTCCAGGTGCTCCTGGAGCTGTCCCTCGCACTGGGCGTCGATCCGCACACATTGGTGTCGGGTCTCGGTCCCCTTTCCCCTGGGGACCGGCCGTTCTCGGGAGGAGAGGAGCCGTCCCCGACGAGGCCACCCGCTCCTGGGGCGACGGGCCGTTAGGGCGCCCGCCGCGGCGGGCCCACGCTGCCTCTCCGCCGGACCCCTGGATCCGGCGCATGATGGAGGGATGACCACAGGCGGCACCACCGCGCCGGCGACCGGGCGCCGTGGCGGGCGGGGGCTGGGCAGCAGCCTGCAGCGGGCCACGGTGTGGATGGCCGCCGGCACCGGGCTCTCCCGCCTGAGCGGGCTGCTGCGGGTACTGGTGCTGGCCTACGCCCTGGGGGCCACCCACCTGGCCACAAGCTACAACCTGGCCAACACCACCCCGAACATGCTCTACGACGTCGTGCTGGGCGGCGTGCTGTCGGCCACCTTCATCCCGGTGTTCGTGGACCGGCTGGCCACCCGGGGCGAGCGGGAGGCCTGGCGGGCCATCTCGGCCGTGGTCACCCTCTCGCTGGTGGTGCTGGTGGCCATGACCGTGGCCTGCTGGGTCGCCGCCCCGGCCATCGTGGCCGCCTTCACCGCCCTCGACCACAGCGGCGCCACCCGGAACCTGGCCCAGGAGCGGTCGGTGGCCGTGACCCTCCTGCGCTGGTTCGTCCCCCAGGTGGCCCTCTACGGGTTCATCGCCCTGCTCACCGCCTTGCTGAACACCCGGCGGCGCTTCGTGGCCCCGATGTGGGTCCCGATCGCCAACAACGTGGTCTGCATCGCGGTGCTGCTGGCCTTCCGCCACCTCACCACCACACCCTCGCTGGGCGGGGTGGAGGCCCATCGGGGCTGGCTGGTCCTCCTCGGCCTGGGCACCACCCTCGGGGTGGCCGTCCAGGCGTTCCTGCTGCTGCTCACCGTGCGCGGGGCCGGGCTCTCCCGGGTGCGCTGGCGCTGGGACCCCCGGCGCGAGGCGGTGCGCACCGTGGCCCGCCTCGGCGGGTGGACCTTCGGGTTCGTCATGGCCAACCAGGTGGCCCTGTTCGTGGTGCTGGCCCTGGCCGTCGGGGCCTCCGGGCCGGACCCGGTCTCCTCCTACACCTACGCCTACACCTTCCTGCAGATGCCCTACGCCGTGGTGGCGGTATCGGTGATGAGCGCGGTCACCCCCAGCCTGGCCGAGCGCTGGACCGTCGGCGACCTGGCCGGGTTCCGGCGGCGGCTGTCGGGAGGCCTCCGCGCCGTCCTGGCCATCATCCTCCCGGCGGCCCTCGGCATGTGCATCCTGGCCAAGCCGGCGGTGGACCTGCTGTTCGCCCACGGGAGCTACTCCGTGGCCGACGCCTCCGGCACCGGCGCCGCCCTGGCCCTGTTCGCCGTGGGGCTGCCCGGGTTCTGCACCTTCCTCTACGTGGTCCGGGCGCTCCAGGCCATGCAGCGCACCCGGGTGGCC
>JASHWO010000306.1 GCA_030044045.1 Acidimicrobiales bacterium | reverse complement strand
CGGCCACGGCGCCCGCCGGCGGGGCCTCGGTGGCGCCGGTCGCCGGCCCGCCGGCTGCCGGGTCCCAGCCCTCCGGCTCCCAGCCCTCCGGTTCGGAGATGTCCAGGTCCTGGTCGGGCCACCTGCTGCAGCGGCGCACCACCCTGGCCACCAGGGAGAGCCCGGCGGCCACGGCCACCAGGAGGGCGACGCCAGTGGCGCCGTTGGCCACGATCCGTTCCCATGTGTACGGCTGGATGGGAGGCCCGAGGCGCTCCAGGAACACGGCCACCCAGTTGGCCACGACAGCCGCTGCCGTGACCAGCAGGACCAGGCCGGCCCACACGGCCAGGCGCCGGACCCGGTCGAGGTGGCCGGCCGCGGTCCGGTACCCGTCGTCGTCGGCGGTGTGGCCGGTGTCGCCAGCCTCGTCGGGCAGGAGCGCCGGCTCGACGTCCGCCCAGGTGATGACCTGCCGCCAGAGCAGGCCCAGCGTGGCGGCCAGCAGGAGCAGCGCCAGGACGGCCCAGCCCGACGCTTCGGCCAGGACGTCGCCGAGCATCAATGTGCCCTCGTACCGGGTGCCGTGCATGGTCGCCGCCCCCACCAGCCCGGCGGCCAGGTTCCCCACGGCGAGCACGGTGACGGCGGCGAGCAGCACGGCGGCCAGGATCTCGGGGATCTCCCGCACCGCCTGCCGCGGGCCGGCGACAGCCGCCGACGTTCCCCCCGGATCGGTCACGGCCGTGATGCTAGTGCCCCACGCCGGCCAGCTCGGGGTACCGGAAGCAGGTGGTGAGGTGGTCCACCACCAGCCCGGCCGACTGCAGGTGGGCGTAGACCACGGTGGGTCCCACGAAGCGGAAGCCCCGCCGCCGGAGGTCGGTGCTGACCGCCTCGGACAGCGGAGTGCTGGCTGGCACCTGGTCGACGCGGCGCCAGCGATTCACCACCGGGGTGCCGTCGACGAACCGCCACAGGTAGTCGTCGAAGCTGCCGTGCTCCTCCTGCACCGCCAGGAAGGCGGCGGCGTTGGCCACCGTGGCCTCCACCTTGCGGCGGTTCCGGATGATGCCCGGATCGGCCAGGAGCGCCTCCACCCGGCGGGCGCCGAAGCGGGCCACCTTGGCCGGGTCGAAGCCGGCGAAGGCCCGGTGGTAGCCCTCGCGCCGCTTCAGCACGGTGAGCCAGCTGAGCCCGGCCTGGGCCGCCTCCAGGGTCAGGTGCTCGAAGTGGGCCCGGTCGTCGTGGACGGCCACCCCCCACTCCTCGTCGTGGTAGGGCGCCAGCCAGGGACCGCGGGCCCAGGCGCAGCGGGAGCGCCCGTCGTCGGTCCACGGCGGGTCGGGGACGGCCGGCACGGCGCGGAGCGTAGCGCCGGACCCCTCGCCGGAGCGGCACTCACCCCCTGCCGCAGCCGCCAGACGATCTCCACCGGCGTCATCCCTTCTCCGCTTGCTCCCTGGCCCACCGGTAGTCGGCCTTCCCCGAGGGTGAGCGCTGGACGGCCGGCACGAACAGGAC
This sequence comes from Acidimicrobiales bacterium, assembly GCA_030044045.1. The sequence continues at coordinate 1,600 of JASHWO010000306.1, read as the reverse complement.
GGCCTTCGGGAGCTTGTAGCGGGCGATGTGGCGAGCGGCGTGGGCCACGATCTCCTCGGCCGTGGCCTGCCGGCCCTCGGCGAGCTGGACCACGGCCACCACCTCCTGGCCCCACCGCTCGCTGGGCCGCCCGGCCACCACCACGTCGGCCACCGCCGGGTGCCCGGCCACGGCCCGCTCCACCTCCTCGGCGAAGATCTTCTCGCCCCCCGAGCTCACCGTCGCCGAGTCCCGGCCCAGTAGCTCGATGTCGCCCCCGGCCAGGTGGCGGGCCCGGTCGCCGGGGACCGAGTAGCGGCGGCCGGCGATCACCGGGAAGGTGCGGGCCGTCCTCTCCGCTGTGTGCAGGTAGCCGAGGGGCACGGCGCCGGTCTGGGCCAGCCAGCCGATGCCCTCGTGGCCCGGGGCCAGGACGGCGTCGAGCGCCTCGCTCACCACTACCGTCCCCGGCCCGGGGCTGAAGCGGCTGGCGCCGCCGCCGCCGGCCGTCCCGCCGCCGCCGGTCGACGTGGACACGGAGAGCATCTGGGCGCCGGTCTCGGACGAGCCCACCGCGTCGCTGAGGATCAGCGACGGCAGCTTGGCCGTCGCCAGCTGGCGAACGGCCGGGGTGAGGGCAGCGCCGCCGTTGCCCACGATCAGCAGGGTGGAGGTGTCGTAGCAGCCGCGGTCCAGCTCCTCCAGGAGCGGGCGCAGCATGGCGTCGCCCACGATGGTCAGGGTCTGCACCCCCTCCCGCTCGACCGTGCGCCACACGTCGGCCGGGTCCAGTCGCCTCGGGTTGTCGGGCAGCACGATGGTGGCGCCGTCGGCCATGAGCGTGAAGGCGGCCCACTGCGCCGCGCCGTGCATCATCGGGGGGAGGAGCCCCAGCGTCACCCCCGAGCCGGCGGCCGCCTGCCGGGCCAGCTCGTCGTAGCTGGCGAGCACCTTCCAGGTCCCCACCCGCCGGCCGCCCATGGCCGCCAGGAAGATGTCGTGCTGGCGCCAGAGCACGCCCTTCGGCATGCCGGTGGTGCCCCCGGTGTAGAGGATGTAGAGATCGTCGGGGGAGGGCGCCACCGGCGGGCCCTCCGGGGATCCGAGGGCCAGAGCCTCCTCGTAGGGCACGGCACCGGGGAGCGGCGCGTGGCCCGACTCGTCGTCGACGTGGAGCAGCACCTCGACGGAGGGGAGGTCGGGGAGGACCTCGGCCAGGGTGGGGGCCAACGAGGCGTGGTACACGACGGCCCGGGGGGCACCGTCGGCCAGCAGGTAGCGCAGCTCCTCGCCGACGTAGCGGTAGTTCACGTTGAACGGCACCACTCGGGCCCGGTAGGCGCCGACCATGCCCTCGAGGTACTCGTTGCCGTTGTAGAGGGCGAGCGCCAGGTGGTCCTGGCCCGACTGGTGGCCGGCCAGCCCGGCCCGCCCGGCGTGGACGCCCAGGCCCCGGTCGGCCAGGTAGGAGGCGAGCCGGCGTGCCCGCTCGGCCATGACCCGGTAGGTCAGGCGGCGCTCGCCCCATACCAGGCACTCGCGGTCCGGCACGGCCCCGGCGACCGTCTCGAAGGCCCGGGCCAGGTTGAAGCCGGCCCGCCCGCCCGCTGGGCCGGTGGCG
>JASHWO010000305.1 GCA_030044045.1 Acidimicrobiales bacterium | reverse complement strand
GGCCCCGGGGCCTGCGGACGCCGATGAGCTCCATCGCCGCCGCGGCGACCACGTTGAAGGCCACGAACCCGTACAGGGTCGACGCGCCGACCAGGAACGCGGCGGAGCCGCCGGCGGTGCCGATGTCGGAGAGGGCGTGCCCGGCGAACGACTGCCCCCGGATGACCGTGAACACCCCCACGATGCCCGACACGATCGCCGCGATGGCCCCGACGACCAGGGCGACATGGACCGGCTCCGACGAGAAGAACCCTGGTTCGAACAGTGGGGGCCAGGATGCGGCAACCAGCATCACGTCCCCCCGAAGGGGTCGGCGTCGCCGGCGTGATGGGCCTGATGCTCGGCGCCCGAGACGACCAGCACCCGGCCCTCGACGTGGATCACCTCGACGCGGTGGCCGTAGAGCCGGCTGAGGGTGTCGGTCTGGACCACCTGGTCGGTCGGGCCCGATGCGGCCCGGCCGTCGGCGAGGTAGACGACACGGTCCATGACGGGCAGCAGCGGGTTCATGTCGTGCGCCGAGAGCAGGATGGCGAGGTGCTGGTCGGCGGCGATCCTGGCCAGGAGCTCGACCACCTCGGCGGCAGAGCGGATATCGAGGTTCGCCAACGGCTCGTCGAGCAGCAACAGCTTCGGGCGGCAGATGAGCGCCTGGGCGATCATGACCCGCTGCTGCTCCCCGCCCGACAGGTTCCCGATCCGGGCATCGGCGAACCCGGTCGCCCCGACCGCGTCGAGCATCTCCTCCACCACGGCACGACGCGTCGCTGCCGGCCGGGAGATCCCGAACCGGTGCCCGTCCAGACCGAGCCCGACCAGGTCCCGGGCCCGCAGCGGCATGTCCGCCTCGAACACGATCTTCTGGGGGACGTAGCCGATCTGCGGGCTCCGCCGCGTCCGGGCCCCGCCCGCCACCACGACCCGGCCGGCGGTCGGCGCGATCAGGCCGAGGATCACCCGCAGCAGGGTGGTCTTGCCCGCGCCGTTCGAACCGATGAGCCCGCAGAACCCGCCGGCCTCCACCGAGAACGACACCTGGTCGAGCACCCGGCGGCCGCCGAGCGACACGCTGACGTCCTCGATCCGGAGCACCGCCTCAGGGGCACCCACGCCACGGTCTCCGAGCGGCGGGGCGTCGGCGGACGCTGCGGGGACGGTCTGCCCGGTCACAGATGCTGGGTGGAGGCGCCGGTGGTGACGGCCTTCTTGATCGCGTCGAGCTCGGCCATCATCCACGTCTGGTAGTCGTAGCCGGGGACGGGCATCGTCTCGTACACTCCGACCACGGGCACACCGGCCTGCAGCGCCGTCTGGCGGATCGAGTCGGTCAGCGGGTCGGTGACCTGCTGGTTATAGCAGAACACCTTCACCTGGTGCTTGGTGAAGAAACCCTTCTCCAGCGAGATGTCCTGGGGGGTGGGGTCCGTGCCGTTCATGATGTCGGCCTGGAACTGCCACGGCGTCAGGTTGCGGATCCCCATGGCGGTCAGCAGGTAATCGGCCACCGGCTCGGTCGTCGCCGCCGCCGTCCCCCCGTACTTGGCCTTGAACGCGGCGATGGCCTCGAACCAGGGCTGCAGCGACGCCACGAACGTGATCTCGTTGGCCTTGAAAACCGACGCGTGCGTCGGGTCGAGTGCCGACAGGTCCGTCGTCAGGGCCCGGGCCACGGCCGGCATCGTCTGCGGTGTGTACCACAGGTGCGGGTTCGGCGTGCTGTCCGGGAGGCCCCGCAGCTGCTGCACGTCGATGACCTTGCGAGCCGGGTTCGGCGACGCCGAGGCCAGGGTGTCCATGAACGTGTCGTAGCCGACCCCGTTCTCGATCAGCAGGTTCGCGTTGGCGATCTTCTGCCCCACGCTCGGCGTGGCCTCGTAGGTGTGCGGGTCGGTGTTCGGGTTCGAGTCCACCGAGTACACGCGCACGTACTGGCCGCCGATCTGCGATGCCACGTTCCCGTACTCGTTCTCCCCCGCCACCACCGCCACGGTGCCGCCGCTGCTCGCCGCCCCGGACGACGGCGTCGACGAGCTGAACCCGACGGCCAGCAACGCCGCTTCGAGCGCCACCATGCCAGCTACCACCTTCGCCAATCTCACCATCGTCCTCTCTCTCGTCGTCGGCATCCCCGACACGGCCACCATCGACCCCTCCCGGCCCCGAGGTGAGCCCGGCGCCTCCGGTGCTTGTCTAGATCGGTTGCAGATAACCTTAGACCGTATCTGGAATGGTTGCAAGTACATCTGCCCCGGAGGTCGGGCACCGTCCATGGCTTGCTTCGTCTATAAGGTGCTACGCGACGCATCCCGACCACATCCACGCACACGATGACCACTGCCGACCCTGACGCCCTGCCGCGTCGGGCGCCCCAAGAGCGCTCGACGCGGCAGAAACGCGCCCTGGCCGCCGTCCTGGAAGCCTCCGAAGGGTTCCGCTCCGCCCAAGAGCTCCACGCCGAGCTGCAAGCCCGGGGCGAGAACGTCGCCCTCACCACCGTCTACAACCAGGTGCGGGCCCTCGCCGACGCCGGCGAGCTCGACTCCCTACGAGGTGACGACGGCGAGACCCGCTACCGCCTCTGTGCCAGCGACGAGCACCACCACCACCTCATCTGCCGTCACTGCGGCAGCGCGATCGAGGTCGAGGGACCGGAAGTCGAACGCTGGGCCACCGAGACCGGCAAGCAGCACGGCTATACCGACGTCACCCACACGGTCGAGATCCTCGGCATCTGCCCGGAGTGCGCGACGCCGGGCGAGCCGGCTCCGGCACGCCGGTGAGGGTCACCCGGGCCGCGGTCGGTGGCCGGACCGTGGTGGTCGAGGTCGACGGTCCCTACCTCTACCCGCTGGCCGGGGACCCGTTCGGCGCCGCGGAACGCACCGGTGAGCGCTTCGACCTGGCCGGGGCCCGGCTCCTCTGCCCGGTCGACCCCGGGCACACCTTCGCCGTGCTGGGCGGGTTTGCCGCACCTGCCGCACCTGCCGAGGCCGGACCGCCCGCTGGGCCCGGCGCGCCCGCCACACCCCCCGCGCCCGGACCCGCACCTGGAGCACCCACCACGCCCGGACCCACCCCCACCCCAGGCGGCAGCGGCGCCGACCGCGGCCAGCCCCTCCTCTGCCCCAAGGCCGTCCCGCGGACCGGCGGCCCGGACCACGAGATCGCGGTGCCGCCGTTCGCCGACGTCGTATGGGCCGAGGCCGAGATGGCCCTGGTGGTCGGCCGGGAGCTCCACCCCGGTGCAGGCGGCCGAGGCCATCTGGGGCTACACCTGCTACAACGACGTCACCGCGCCCCAGCTCCTCCCCGACTTTCCCCAGGCCAAGGGGATCGACACCTTCGCCTCGATGGGCCCCTGGGTGGTCACCGACCTCACCCCCGACCGGATCCGGGCCGGCCTGGCCATCGAGGCCCGGGTCAACGGGGCCACCGTGCAGTCGGGCACCACTGCCAGCTACCGGTTCGCCCCCTGGGAAGTGCTCAGCCACCTCTCGACGTCGCTCACCCTCCGGCCGGGCGACGTGGTCACGCTGGGCACCCCGCCACCACCGGCGGCGGTGCGGCCGGGCGACGTGGTGGAAGTAGCGGTGGAGGGCATCGGCGTCCTGGTCAACCACCTGGTCGCCGGCTGACCACGCGCCCCGGCCGCGCTACCCCTCCCCCGGCGCCGGGTCCGGTCCCTCCCGTTCGGCCACCAGGGCGGCCCGGTTCAGCTTCATGGCCTCGTTCCGCTCGATGACGTCGACCAGCTCCACCGTCTTGGGCACCTTGTAGGAGGCCAGGCGCTCCTTGGCGAATCGGACCACGCCGTCGGGGTCGAGTGCTGCCCCGGCGGCCCCGGCGGCCGGCTGCACGATGGCGTGCACCCGCCGACCCCACTCCGGATCGCGCAGCCCGACGACCACCACGTCGGCGATGCCCGGGTGCTCGCTCAGGGCCGACTCCACCTCGGCCGGGAACACGTTGACGCCGCCGGTCACGATCATGTCCACCCGCCGGTCGGCCAGGAAGAGGAACCCGTCCTCGTCCAGCCAACCCATGTCGCCCACGGTCACGAAGCCGTCGTCGGTGGTGGGCATGGGGGCCACGTTGTCCCCCACGTAGAAGGCGGCCGGGCCGGTGGGCGTGCGCATGTAGATGGCCCCCACCTCGCCGGGGGGCAGATCCTTGCCGTCGGGGTCGAGGACGCGGATCTCCGTCTCGCCGAACCCGCGCCCGAGCGTCCCCGGGTGGGCCAGCCACTCGTCACCCCGGCAGGTCACCAGGCCGTGCATCTCCGAGGCGCCGTAGCTCATGTAGAACCGCTCCGGGCCGACCAGTTCGCACCACCGGCGGCCGAGCCATACCGGCAGCGGCGACGCCCCCTGCTGGACCCACTGCAGCGACGACAGGTCGCGGTCCTCGATCCCGGGGACCTGGGCCAGCCGCTGGAGCATGGGGGTGGCACCGATGAACCCGGTGATCCGGTGCCGCTCGACCAGGTCCAGGAGGCGCGGGGCGTTGAACCGCTCCAGCAGCACGATGGGCACCCCGCCCATCAGGTTCCGGGTCGCCGTGAACCCGTTGGTGTGGTACAGCGGGGCCGGCACCAGCACGAGCTGGGGCCGGGGCAGGCGGCCGTAGGCCTCCACCACCGAGGACACGCCGAGGCCGGGCATGTACACGCCCGGGTTCTTCACCAGGATCACCTTGGGGGTGCCGGTCGACCCGGAGCTGCAGACCCCCCACCCGTGGGGCGAGGTCACCTCCGGCAACGGCTCGGTGTCGGCACCCAGGCTCTCCTCGAAGAGGTCGAGGTGGTCGCCGTCCACCACCAGCCGCGGGGCCAGGGTGGCCAGCACCCGGGATCGCTCCCACTCAGGCAGGTCCCAGCGCACCGGCACCGGCACGGCGCCGACCTTCCAGGCGGCGAAGCAGGAGAAGAGGTGCTCGGGCGAGTTGCGCAGGCAGACGGCCACGATGTCGCCGAGGCCCACGCCCCGGTCGGCCAGCACCCGCGCCACCTGGGTGGAGCGGTCGTCGACCTCCTGCCAGGTGACCGAACGCTCGGAGCCGTCCTCGGCCGCGTACAGCAGCGCCCGCTCCCCCGGGTGGGCCGCCGCCACCTGGTGGATGCGGGTCCCGTTCGGGATGGCACCCTGGGTGGGGGGCGCACCGGGCAGCGTCATCGGATCACCCCCGCGCCGGCGCCGGGGGGCACTGCCCGGGCAGCAAGGAAGAGAGATGGGACGCCACGATGCGCCGCAGCGTAGCGAAGATCCGCCCCTCCGGCGGGCTGGCACCCACTGCCCCGGGGGTCACCCGAACAGGAACCCGTCGATGGCCCGGTGGTAGTTCCAGATGGTCATCTCCTGGGCCGTGTTCAGCCGGTGGCCGTCGTAGCCGGCGGAGTGGAGCCCGGCCGTGACCTCCGACATGTTGGCGAAGTCCTGGCGCAGGATCTCCCCCACGTCGCCGTCCCGCCAGTCCTCGAAGCGCTCGGGGCGGGCCGTGGCCAGCCCCTCGGCCGGGGGCAGCTCCAGCCCCTGCACGTCGAAGAGGCACGAGTCCGGATCCAGCCCGTTCGGCCGGGCCCGGTAGGTGAGGCAACAGGCCATGTCGATCAGGAACACCGTGTTCGGGAAGACGTGCCAGTCGTACATGGCCGCCTTCAACTGCTCGGCCGTGACCTCGGGGTAGTCGATGCCGGCCGCCCGGGCGTGCTCCCGGCGCAGGCGCTGGTAGATGGCGTTGCCCTCCGGCCCGTCGGCTCCCGGCGTGCGACGCAGCTCGTCGGCCGCCCCCAGGTCGGTCCGCAGGTACAGGGCCCGCAGCTCCCGCAAGTTGTACTCGACGTTGGTGGAGATGGCCTCCGGGTTGACCCCGTAGTTGGCCCGCACCTTGGAGGCGTCGCCCTCCGGGCCGTAGCGGAAGAGGTCGGCGTGGCGCGAGTGGTAGCGGAACAGCTCGTTGAACGTCCCGCCGTACTGCGCCGACTCGGCCACAGTGGGCGGCCCCGGGCGCTTGTCCGGTCGCAAGAGCTGGGGGTGGGTCCCCGGCACGTGCCAGCTCTCGACGAAGGCGTCGAGGGCGGTCTTCCAGTTGGCCGGCAGGACCACCGACTTGTACCAGGCGATGCGCATGTCCTCCAGCCCGAAGCCGGCCAGGCGCTCGGGGATGGGGGCCAGGTACTCCTCCAGCGGCTCGGCCGCCGGGTCCATGGTGACGAAGACCCAGCCGCCCCAGGTCCCCACCCGGCACGCCGGCAGGCACAGCTCCTCCGGGGGGCGGGGGTCGAAGTTGCCGGCGTCGGCCTGGTACTTGAGCGAGCCGTCGAGGTCCCACCGCCAGGCGTGGAACGGGCAACGCAGCTCCCCCACCCGCCCCTGGCCCCGCACCAGTCGGGTGCCCCGGTGGCGGCAGGCGTTGAAGTAGGCGCGGATGCCCCCCTCGCCCACCGCTGCCCGCACCACCACGATCGACTGCCCGCCGATCTCGAAGTCCACGTAGTCCCCGACCCGGGCCACCTCGTCCACCCGGCAGGCGTTGAGCCACGTATGGGGGAACAACCGTTCCAGCTCCAACTGGAGGAACTCCGGGTCCACGTACCGGCCCTTCGGGACGAACGACCGCCCCAGCCGCCAGCGAGCCGGGACGGCGGCCCCCACCCCGTCGCCGGGCTCCGAGGCCGGCTCGCTCGACCCCTCGGGCGTCGCGGTGGCGGTCATGGCGGTGCTCCTTCCGGCC
>JASHWO010000304.1 GCA_030044045.1 Acidimicrobiales bacterium | reverse complement strand
GCCCCTCCGACTGGGTGCCCTGCGCGGGGACGTGAACGAGCCCTCCCTGGCTGCTGCCCGGCGCTACGTGGCCAACCTCCATCAGGAGTTCCTGGCCCAGCAGCAGATCAACGGCGGGGTGACAGCGCCGCCGGCCACCACCACGACGACCACGACCACCTCCACCACCGCGCCGCCCCCGGCTACCGCCGGATCGGCCGCGACCGCGGCCACCGCCCCGTGAGCGGCAGCGGCTCCCACCGCCTGGCCGGCACCGGGTGCCGGCGCCGCGCCGCTCCCGGTCGTCCCCGGTCCAGGAGGAGGGGCTGATGGGCCGGCGCATCCGCTGGCTGGGGCTGGTGTTGATCCTCTGCTTCACCCTGGTGGTGGTGCAGCTGGTGAACATCCAGTTCCGGCAGGCGCCGGGCCTGAACGCGGCCGGCGGCAACCCCCGCAACGCGGACCTGAAGTACGACAACCAGCGGGGCGAGATCCTGGCGGCCACAGGCGAGCCCCTGGCCCGCTCGATTCCGATTGCCCATGCCTCGTCCGGCACGTATCAGTACTACCGGACATACCCTACCGGGACACTGTTCGCCGGCATCGTGGGCTACTCGTCCGAGTACCGCGGCACCGGAGGGGTGGAGAACGTCTACAACACACAGCTCAGCCTCCATCACCAGACAGCGACGACGCTGGGCCAGGTCCTCTCGCCCCCGGCGCCCACCACCGACGACGTCACCCTCACCGTCCAGCCGTCGATCCAGAAGGCGGCCCGGGCGGCCCTGGCCGCCAACCCGGATGTGAACAAGGACGGGGCGGTGGTGGTGCTGAACCCCAAGACCGGGGCGGTGCTGGCCATGTACTCCAGCCCGAGCTTCGATCCGAACACACTGTCCCAGTCCAACTACACAAAGGAGAAGGCAGCCAGTAAAGCCGACTTCACAACGTCCGACGCCGAGGGGTTCGACCCGGGGCAGCCCATGGCCACCTGGTATCCCGTCCTCCCTGGGTCGACCTTCAAGGTGGTGACCAGTTCGGCCGTGTACAACCTGAAGCCCAGCTTCGCCAATTTCACATACCCGGTGGCGCGCTGTACCAGCACAGTGAAGCCGTTGCCAACAGCCGTGAACATCTGCAACGACTACACAAGTAGGACAGGTGGCCATCCCTGCGGCGGGCACCTGACCCAGATGCTGCCCGAGTCCTGTGACCCCGGCTACGCCACTCTCGGCTACGAGCTGGGGGCCACAACCCTCTCCGAGCAGGCCGAGCTGTTCGGGTACAACGCCGTACCGCCCATCGACCTCACAGGGACATGGGTGCAGAAGTCCCGGTTCCCGGCGGTGAGCTCGCTGCAGGAGGGTAGCTCCCCCGGCCCCGATGGGGTGGCCTTTGCCGCCTTCGGCCAGGGCACAGTGAGCACCACCGCCCTGCAGAACGCCATGGTGGCCGAGGGGATCGCCGACACAGGGGTGGTGATGACTCCCCACGTGATGGCTTCCATCCACAACGCCGACGGGGCCCTGGTGCAGTCCTACACGCCCACCACCTACAAGACGGCCTTGTCGGCCACGGCGGCCAAGAGCGTCAACACCCTCATGCAGGCAGTGGTCACCACACCCCAGGGCACGGCCCACGGGGTGGGCTTCACACCGCAGGACAAGGTGGCGGTCAAGACCGGGACCGCCCAGGTCCACACACCGCCCACCACAGTCAACGACTGGATGATCGGCTTCGCCCCCTACACAGACCCCACGGTGGCCGTGGCCGTGGTCGTCCCCGAGCAACCGTTGAACACCGCAGGCGCCACAGTCGCCGGCCCCATCTTCAAGTCGGTGATCGAGGCCGCCCTGGCCGAACAGCGGGCCTCGGCCCCGGCGTCCACCACTACCGTGCCCCGGCGGTCCACGACCACCACCCACCCCACCACGCCGGCCACCGCCATCCCGGCCCCGACCACGACCGCTCCGGCCCCGACCACCACCACGGCCCCGACGACGACCACGGCCCCGACGACCACCACCACGACGGCGGCCACACCACCCCCGACCACCACCACGGCGGCCACCGGCGGGGCGGCGACCGGAGGAGGTACCGGAGGAGCCACCGGGGCGGTGGCCCGGGTCGGGGGCCGGCGGTGAGGGGCCGGTCGTCGCTGTTGCCGTGCCCGGGCCGCTGGCCTTCCCGGACGACTGTCGTGACCTCCAGAAATGGCACAGGGCGCCGGTGGGCGCGACGTAGGCTCTGAGCGCAGTGGAACCGGTCCAGACCCCCCGCGTCTTCTCCAACCGCTATGAGCTGACCCACCTCATCGCCCGGGGCGGCATGGCCCAGGTCTACCGGGCCCGCGACCGGCTGCTGGACCGCCCGGTGGCCATCAAGGTGCTGTTCCCCGAGCTGTCGGTGGACCGGGCCTTCGTGGAGCGGTTCCGGCGGGAGGCCCAGGCGGCGGCCAACCTCTCCCACCCGAACATCGTCCCCGTCTTCGACTGGGGGGAGGACGGCGGCACCTACTTCATCGTCATGGAGTACGTCGATGGCCAGCCGCTCTCGGCCCTGCTCCGGTCCTCCGGCCCGCTGCCCCCGGCCCGGGTGGCCGACATCGGCATCCACGTGGCCGCCGCCCTGGCCTACGCCCACCGCCACGGCGTGGTGCACCGGGACGTGAAACCGGGCAACGTGCTCATCACCGACGAGCGCCAGGTCAAGGTGACCGACTTCGGGATCGCCCGGGCGGTCAACACCGAGGAGAGCCTGACCCAGACCGGAGCGGTGATGGGCACGGCCACCTACTTCTCGCCGGAGCAGGCCGAGGGGATCGGGGTCGACGCCCGCAGCGACATCTACTCGCTGGGGGTCGTCCTCTACGAGATGGTGGCCGGCCGCCCGCCGTTCACCGGGGAGTCGCCGGTGGCGGTGGCCTCCAAGCACGTGCGGGACCAGCCGCCCCGGCTGAGCAGCCTGGCGCCCACGGTCCCGCCGGCGCTGGAGGCGGTGATCATGAAGGCGATGGCCAAGTCGCCCGACCGGCGCTACGCCACCGCCGACGACCTGCGCACCGACCTGCTGCGCTTCTCCGAGGGCCGGGCGGTGACCGCCGGGGTGCTGGCCCCGGCCGGCGCCATGGCCGCCACCGGGGTGATGGCCGGGGCAGGGGCGACCGGGGTCATGGGCCCGGTGGGCGTCACCCAGGCCGTGCCCGCCGCCGGGCACGACGGGGCCGATCCCGACGAGGAGGCCCGCCGCCGGCGCACCCGGTGGCTGGCGGCCCTGTTGGTGCTGCTGTTGGTGGCCCTGGGGGTGGTGGCCTACTTCTTGGTGCAGGACATCGGCGACGGGTCCTTCGCCATGCCCGACGTGGTGGGGCGTACCGTGGCCACAGCCACCAGCATCCTGACGAAGAAGGGCCTGGTGGTCGGTCACGTGACCGACCGGACCAACGCCGCGGCCAAGGGCACGGTGCTGACCACCACACCGCCGGCCACACGGTCGGTGAAGAAGGGCGACCGGGTGGCCCTGACCGTGAGCTCGGGCCCGCCGCCGGTGGCCACGGTCAAGGTGCCGAACGTCCAGGGCTCCCCCCTGGCCAGCGCCGAGGCGGCCCTGAAGAACACACACCTGAACTCGAAGGTCACATTCGTGACCAGCACCAAGGCGGCCACAACGGTGATCACCCAGTCGCCGGCCCCCACAGCCGTGGTCAGGGAGGGCACGACGGTCACCCTGACCGTGCCCCGCCGCACCACAACGGTGTCCGTGCCGAACGTGGTGGGGGTCAGCCGGACACAGGCCCAGAGCACACTGTCCTCCCACACACTCACGGTCGGGGCGGTGACCACCGCCTGCTCCAGTTCGTTCGGCCGGGGGCTGGTGGCCTCCACCTCCCCCGCCGCCGGCACCCAGGCGGGGAAGGGCGCGGCGGTGGCGCTCACCGTGTCCAGCGGCCCCTGCCAGGCGACGGTGCCCAGCGTGACCGGGAAGTCGCCGGCCACAGCCAAGAAGACACTGACAAACGCCGGCTTCGCCAACGTCACCACCACCACAACGGGGAACTGCAGCCCGTCCCAGAGTGGCACCGTGGTGAAGCAGACACCGGGCGCCGGGGTCACCGCCTCCACCAGCGGCACCGTGAGCCTGTCGGTGTGCTCGGCCACCACGACGACCACGGCACCGCCGTCCACCACCACCACGACGACTTCGCCCACGACAACCACCACCACGACGACTTCGCCCGGCTCCACGCCGCCGACCCCGTAGGGCCCAGCAACCGGCCGGCGGGTCACGGCCGGGCGTGGGGTTGGGGCCTCATACGGGCCCAGCAACTCAGCCGGCGGCCACCCGGGCCAGGAAGTTGCCGAGGAAGCTGGGGCCGGACGGGGTGAAGATGGACTCGGGGTGGAACTGGACCCCCTCCACGGCGTGGGTGCGGTGCCGCAACCCCATCACCACCCCGTCGGCAGTGGTGGCGGTGACCTCCAGCTCGGCCGGTACGGTGGCCGGTGTGACCACCAGCGAGTGGTAGCGGGCGGCGACGAAGGGGTCGGGCAGGCCGGCGAAGAGGTCGGTGCCGCCGTGGTGCACCTCCGAGGTCTTGCCGTGCATGAGCTGGGGGGCGTGGACGATCGTCCCGCCGTAGACCTGCCCGATGCACTGGTGGCCGAGGCACACCCCGAGGATGGGCAGCTCCCCGGCCAGCTCCCGCACCACCTGGAGGCTCACCCCGGCGTCGTCGGGCCGCCCCGGGCCCGGGGAGATGATCACCGCCTCGGGCCGCTCCCGGCGGATCCCGGCCACGTCGACGGCGTCGTTCCGGTAGACGACCGGGTCGGCGCCGAGCTCGCCCAGCTCCTGGACGAGGTTGTAGACGAACGAGTCGTAGTTGTCGACCAGCAGCACCCGGACGGTCACCGGGGCGATGGTAGTGGGCGGCGGCGGTGGCTATCCTCGTGGGCCATGGCAGCCAAGGCCAACGCCGGACCAGGCAGGGCGCAGCGCAAGGGGAAGTCGGCCGAGGGTCGGGCCACGGCCAAGGGCACGGCTCCCCGCGGTGCCTCCCGGGTGGGCCGCTACACCCCGCCGGAGGAGAGCGGCCGCTACACCCCACCCATCCCGAAGGGCGTGCGCCGCAGCCCGCGCTGGTTCGGCGGGCTCGTGCTGGCGTTGCTGGTCCTCGGGGTCCTGATGATCCTGCTGAACTACCTGTCGGTGCTGCCCGGCGCGGTGTCGGTGTGGTACCTGATCGGCGGGTTGGCGCTGATCTTCGTGGGCTTCCTGATGGCCACCCGCTACCACTGACCGTTCGTTCGTCCTACCCCGCTTCGACCGCGCCCGCCGCCGGAGCCAGGCCGTCGTCGTACGCCTGCTTCAGCAGCCCCATGCGCTGCATCACCCGGTGCTCGATGATGAAGGCCAGGAACGGCAGGAACCCGGCCCCGATCATGGCCGCCAGCTGCAGGAGGGTGAAGCGGGCCCGCCGGGCCAGGTCGACGGCGCAGAGCAGGTAGACGATGTAGAGGAAGCCGTGGAGGGTGCCCACCACCTCCTCCACCTGTGGCTTGCCGGCGCCGTACTGGAGGGGCACGCCCACGAAGACCAGGATCAGCAGGCCGATGCCGACCACGAAGGCCATGATCCGGTAGCGGGCGATGGCCCCGTCCAGGCCGGGCGGCAGCCCGAGCCCTTCGCCGTCCTGGACGTAGGCCGGAACGACGCGGCTGATCACCCGCCGGGAGGTGCTCACCGGTTCCGCCAGGTCTGGGGACCGCGGGCGGCCAGCTCGGCCAGGCGGTCGTTGTAGGCCCGCAGGGCGTCGTCCTCCTCGTCGAGGCGCCGGGCCGGGAGCGGCGGTGCCGGCGCACTGGCGACGAGGCCACCTGCCGGCCGTCCGGTGGCGTCCGGGTCGCCGCCGACGGTCCCGGTCCCGGTCCCGGCGGCGGCTGCTCCCTGCGGCACCGTCCCGGCACCGTCGGTCTCCGTCCCGGCCAGCCGCTCGGCCGCCGCCATGCGCCGCTGGGCCCGCAGGCCCACCGTCTCGGGATCGGTGTGGACCAGCTGCCACCAGCCCCACACGCCCACCACGGCGAATACCGGCCACTCCACCGAGTAGAGGTAGCTCAACCCGTTGCCGCCGAGGGCCCGGGTGACCTGCCACCAGCCGGCGACCAGGCACCCCGGGAACCACACCAGGATGGCCAGGTGGAGGGCGAGGGCCCGACGGGAGAACCACCGCTGGCGCACGCCGACTGCCACGGCCGAAGCCTACCGAGCCCCCGCCTCCCGCCAACAGCGCGTCGTGCGGGCCCGGCAACAACGGCCGCCGGCGGGGTTGGGGTCCCCGCCGTGCGGAGGAGCCTGGGGTTTGGGCCCCGAGCGGGCCCAGTAGCTCAGCCCAGGCGCTCGATGACGGTGGCGTTGGCCAGGCCGCCGCCTTCGCACATGGTGAGCAGGCCGTAGCGGCCGCCGGTGCGCTCCAGTTCGTTGACCAGCGTGGCCAGGAGCTTGGCCCCGGAGGCCCCGAGCGGGTGGCCCAGGGCGATGGCCCCGCCGTTCACGTTGACCCGGGACATGTCGGGGTGGAGCTCCCGCTCCCAAGCCAGCACCACCGAGGCGAACGCCTCGTTGATCTCCACCAGGTCGATGTCGTCCATGGTCAGCTTGGCCCGCTCCAGCACGGCCCGGGTGGCCGGGATGGGGCCGGTCAGCATGGTCACCGGGTCCACCCCGGCCAGGGCGAAGGCGTGGAACCGGGCCCGGGGGGTGAGCCCCAGGGCGGCGGCCCGCTCCTCGCTCATGATGAGGACGGCGGCGGCGCCGTCGGTGATCTGCGAGGAGTTGCCGGCGGTGACCTTGCCGTCGGGCTTGAAGGCCGGCTTCAGGCCGGCCAGCACCTCCACCGAGCTGTCCGGCCGGATGCCCTCGTCGGTGGCCAGCAGCTCGTCGGTGTCCTGGCCGGCGTCGTCGCGCACCGGCACCGGGACGATCTCCCGCTCGAACCGGCCCTCCCGGGTGGCCCGGTCGGCCAACCGGTGGCTGCGCACCGAGAGCTCGTCCAGCTCCTCGCGGGTGATGCCCCACTGGTCGGCGATCATCTCGGCTCCGATCCCCTGGCCCACCAGCCCACCGCGGTCCTCGTAGCGCCGCTGCATGCGGGGGCCGAAGGGGGTGCCGTAGTCGGGGACCACCGACGAGCCCATGGGGGTGCGGGTCATGCTCTCCACCCCGGCCGCCACCACCACGTCGTAGGCTCCGGCCATCACGCCTTGGGCGGCGAAGTGGACGGCCTGCTGGGAGGAGCCGCACTGGCGGTCGATCGTGGTGGCCGGCACCGACTCGGGCCAGCCGGCGGCCAGCACGGCGTTCCGGCCCACGTTGATGGCCTGCTCGGACACCTGCATCACGCAGCCGCAGATGACGTCGTCCACCGTGGCCGGGTCGAGGTCGTTCCGCGCCTGGAGGGCCCTGAGCGGTTCGGAGGCCAGGTCCACGGCGTGCCAGTTCCGGAGCTTGCCGTTGCGCTTGCCACCGGCGGTGCGCACGGCGTCGACGATCACGGCGGTGGTCATGCTGGTCCTCCTTCCATCCCGGCGACGGCCAGCCGGCGGCGGTGCCCTGCCAGTGGCGACGCCCGCAGCCTACCGGGGCAGGCCACGGGTAGCGTGGCCGGCGTGGTGCCGGAGGGTGGCCGGGGACGGCCGGCGGACGAAGGTGGCCGGGGACGGCACCGGGACATGGACCGCTGGTTGGGCGACGGCGGCATGCCGGTGATCGCCGCCGTGGGCGGGTCCTTCACCGGCTACGGCGTGGACGGGGAGGATCTGGGCTGGGTGGCGGGCACGTTCGTCCCCGAGACCCTGGCCTGCAACCCACACGGGGTGGTCCAGGCCGGCGTCCACGCCGTGCTGCTCGACGCCGCCATGAGCTTCGCCGTCAACGCCGCCCTGGCCGGGCGGGACCGCGCCCGGGGGACGCTGGAGCTGAAGACCGAGACCATGCGCCCGGCCCGACCCGGCCAGGCCTACCGCCTGCGGGGGGAGGTGGTGCGCCTGGCCCGCCAGGTGGCCTACGCCGAGGCCTCGTTGCGCGACGGCGAGGGCCGCATGGTGAGCCGGGCCACCGGCACCTTCCTCCTGCACCGCCAGGACGCCACCGGCTGACCGGAAGCGTCCGCCGGGCGCGGGTCGGTCCGGCGAGTCAGGCGCCGCCGCCGTCCCGGGTCCGCTCCCTGCCCGGCGACCGGTCAGGCGCCGTTCTGGTCA
>JASHWO010000303.1 GCA_030044045.1 Acidimicrobiales bacterium | reverse complement strand
CGTCCCCGAGCACGCCACCGCCGGCCCCGGCCCCGCCGCCTGCCCCCTCGGCGGCCAGCCTGGCCGCCGCCTGGCGGGCGGCGGCCACGAAGGCCCGGAGCAGGTGGGGGTCCTTACGGCCGGGGGCCGACTCCACCCCGCTGGCCACGTCCACCCCGTAGGGACGGAGCCGGGCGATGGCCTGCCCCACGTTGTCGGGCCGCAAGCCGCCGGAGACGATCAGCCGCCCCGGGTCGACCACCCCCTCCCCCAGCCGCCAGTCGAAGAGCTCCCCGGAGCCGGGGTTCGGCCCGTCGACGAGGAGGAAGTCGGCCCCGAAGTCGGCGAACCGCTGGACCGCCGGGTCGCCGGCGGCGAAGGCCTTGATGGTGGCGGCCACCCGCTCGGCCACCCAACGGCAGTCGGCCGCCGTCTCGTGCCCGTGGAGCTGGACGGCGCCCAAGCCGATGCGGTTGGCCAGCTCCACCACCCGGGCCGGGGCCTCGTCCCGGAACACGCCCACGGTGAGCACCCCGTGGGGCAGGCGCTTCACGATGTCGCCCACCGCCGCCGGCGAGACCTGGCGGGGCGACGGGGCCATGACGAACCCGACGGCGTCGGCCCCCAGGGCCACGGCCAGCAGGGCGTCGGCCTCGGTGGTCACCCCGCAGATCTTGACCAGCGGCACCGAGCTCATGGTAGGAGCACCGGCGCGGCGGGCCGGCGGACGGCGTGGCCGGCCAGCAGGGCCACCGTACCGGCGCGGTCGGTGGCCCGGACCAGGGTCTCCCCTACCAGCACCGCCTGGTAGCCGGCGGCGGCCAGCCGGGCCACGTCCTCCGGCCCCCCGATGCCCGACTCGGCCACCGGCACCACCCCCTCGGGCATGGCCGCGGCCAGGCGCTCCGCCCGCTCGGGGTCCACGGCGAAGGTCTCGAGGTCCCGCTGGTTCACCCCCACCAGCCGGGCCCCGGCGGCCAGGGCCCGGGCCAGCTCGGCCTCGTCGTGCACCTCCACCAGGGCGTCGAGGTCCAGCCGGGCGGCCAGGGCAGCCAGCTCGGCCAGCTCGGCGTCGGAGAGGGCGGCCACGATGAGCAGCACGGCGTCGGCCCCCATCAGCCGGGCGTCGCAGACGTCGGCCGGGCCGACGGTGAAGTCCTTGCGCAGGGTGGGCAGGCCGGTGACCGCCCGGGCCGCCTGCAGGTCGTCCGGCGACCCGCCGAAGAACTCCCAGTCGGTCAGCACGGACAGGCAGGTGGCCCCGCCGATGGCGTAGGCCGCGGCCACCGACGCCGGGTCCAGTCGGGCCGCCAGGTCACCCCTGGAGGGCGAGCGCCGCTTGATCTCGGCGATCACCGCCAGGCCGCGGTCGGCGTGGGAAGCGGCCAGTGCGGCGGCGAACGGCCGCGGTGCCGGGGCAGCCAGGGCCCGGGCCACCAGGCGGTCGAGGTCGCGCCGGTCCCGGGCGGCAGCGGCCCGATGGGCAGCCACGATCTCCGACAGGTAGGTGGCCATGGTCGCCCCAGCGTAGCGGCAGGGTCGGGGCTCGGGCGGCGGCGCAGGACCGGCGGCGACCGGCCCCACCAGCCCCTACGGCAGCTCCTCGAGCAGGCGGGCCGCCCGGGCCGGCCCCACCACCACCCGGGCCAAGGAGTAGGTGACGGCGGTCACCACCTCGGGCAGGCGGTCGGTCCATCCCCGGTCCACGTAGAGGGTGAACGGGCGGATGATGGCGCCGGACAGCATGGGGCCCACCGGCCCTGTGCGCAGCGGCGGGGACAGGGCCCGCACCTCGTCGCTGGCGAACAGGCGCTCGCACGACCGCTGGACCCGCCGGGCGGCGACGGCCAGGGCCGGCTCGAGGCGTGTCACCTCGACCGTGCAGAAGCGGGCGTAGGCCTCGTCGGTGGCCAGGCAGGCGGCGATCTCCGCCAGGCCGGCCCGCACCCGGTGCTCCCAACGCCCGTCGGTCGAGTCGAAGGCCTGCTTGGCCCGCTGGGTGACGGCCCAGGCCCGGTCCTCGAAGGCCACCAGGAAGCAGTCGGCCTTGTCGGTGAATGTGCGGTAGAAGGACCGGTTCGAGGTGCCGGCGGCGCGGCAGACGCCGGTGGTCGAGGCGTGGGACAGCCCCTCGGCCCCCACCTCCCGCACGAACGCGTCCAGCAGTCGCTGCCGGCGGGCGAGCCGGCGCTCGTCCACCGGCCCGCGTGGCTGCGGTGTGCTCATCGCCCCCTCCCTCTGCCTCTACGGCGGAATTCGGCATCGGTTCTTCCACAGTACATGAAGGCAGAGCAAGGTAATTGTTGTTATCCCCCTCCCCGTACCGTCGCTATCCCCGTTCCGCAGTCCCATCGCAGGTCAGGTGGGGGGATCCCGGGGTGGCCGCGGCGCTTTCTTCCAGACCATGGAGGTGTTGGACGCCGGCGCCAGTAACGGGAAGTTCTCCTGCCAATTCTTTCACTGCAATTGCAGTTGCTCTCACCAGGAGCACGTCCGCGAGAAAGGCGGGCCCCTGCGGTCAACCGCAGGAGACCCGCCCTTCCCTTCCCTCCCCCGCCGAGGGAAACCCGGCGTCGCCGGGTGACTACACCACGGCGATGCCCACCACCGGGGCGTTGAGCGGCTTGCCGCCCATGGAGCCGTAGAACGAGGCGGTGCCGAAGGAGAAGATGCCGCCGTCGGAGGCCACCTCCCAGTAGCCCTGGCCGCCGGGAGCAGGGGCCATGCCCACCACCGGCTTGTTGAGGGCCTGGCCGCCCATGGAGCCGTAGAAGGGGGCGTTGCCGAAGGCGAAGATGCCGCCGTCGGAGGCCACCTCCCAGTCACCGTAGAAGTCGGGGGTGGACGCCGCGCCCACGATGGGGGCGTTCAGGGCCCTGCCCCCCATGGAGCCGAAGAGGCCGGGTGTGCCGAAGGAGTAGATGGTGCCTGTGGCGCCCACCTCCCAGTAGCCCGTCCCGTTGGGATTGGCCACCATCGAGACCACCGGTGCCGGCAGTGTCACCGCTCCGGTGGAGCCGTAGAAGGGGGCGTTGCCGAAGGCGAAGATGCCCCCGTCACTGGCCACCAGCCAGTAGCCCTTGCCTGTGGGGGTGGTGGCCATGGCGACGATGGGGGCGTTGAGCGGCTTGCCGCCCATGGAGCCGTAGAACGAGGCGGTGCCGAAGGCGAAGACCCCGCCGTCACTGGCCACCTCCCAGTAGCCCTTGCCTGTGGGGGTAGTGGCCATGGCGACGATGGGGGCGTTGAGCGGCTTGCCGCCCATCGAGCCGTAGAAACCGAGTGTGCCGAAGGCGAAGATGCCCCCGTCACTGGCCACCTCGTAGTAGCCGGGGAGGCCGTAGGTGAACTGGTCCTGGACCGAGGTGATCGAGGTGCCCTTGGGGCTGGTGACGGTCACTGTCACCACGGCGCTCGAATGGGCCGGGGAGACGGCGGTGATCTTTGTCGCCGAGACGACCTTGACTGTGGTGGCCCCCGAGAGGTCGAAGGCCACTGTGGTGGCCCCTGTGAACTGCAGCCCGGTGATGGTGACCGCGGTGCCCCCCGCACGGGGCCCGTAGCTGGGGGAGACCCCGGTCACGATGGGCCCGTTGGTGTAGGTGAAGTGGTCGGCCGGGTTGGTTGTCGAGGTGCCGTCGGGCGAGGTCACCGTCACGTCGACGGTGCCGGCTGAATGGGCCGGCACGGTGGCGGTGATGCGCTCGCCCGATGTCACGGTGAAGGCGGTGGCCGGCGTGGTGCCGAAGTCGACCGCGGTGGCCCCGGTGAAGTCCACGCCGCTGATGACCGTGGTGGTCCCCCCGGCCAGGGGCCCGGCGTTGGGCAGCACGCTCGTGACCTTGGTCTTGGGGGCGGCCGCTGTGACCTTGGCGATCACCGTGGCCGGCAGGGTGCAGGGGTAGGCCTTGCCTGTGCCGAGCTTGTTGCCTGTGACCACCGGGTACAAACTGGCCGTGGTGGCCGAGGAGATGGTGGCCGCCCCGCCTGTCGAGCCGGCGGTGAAGCTGCCCACGGTGCCCGCCAGTGTGACGGTCGGTGCTGTGCCCTTGTGCAGCTTGGTGTGGGGGATGGTGAGGGTGGAGGCCTGGGAGGCCGGCGTGGCCCCCGTGGCGGTGAGGTCGAGGGAGATCGTCCCGCTCAGTGTGATCCCTGTGCCCAGTGTGGTGAAGGCCTGGGGGATGACCATGGAGGCCCCGTAGCCCGAGAGGGTGAGGGACTGGCCGGCGGACGCCGAGGTGGGCAGCGTGCCCTTCAGCGTGGCCTTGAAGGTGGCTGTTGTGATGATCGGGGCCAAGCCCAGGTGGCAGGTCATTGTGAAGCTGGTGCTGTCGGCCCCGGCCACGGTGGCGGTCAGCCCGGCGGTGGCCCCGGCCCCGATCAGACCGAGGGTCCCGCCCCCGGCCACGGCCACCATCGCCGCTAATGCGCCGGCCAGTCGTCCCCGCCAGCGGTTGTTCGTTGCACTGCGTCCCACGTTCTCCCCTTCGTTCGTCCTTGTTGACTGCTGTCGAATCGTGCGCCGTGTCCGGGCACCGGCACCGACCCGGGCCCCGTCGGGAGCCCGGGCCGGTGGGTCGGCGTCCTAGCCGGCGGTGATGGCCACCACCGGGGCATTGAGTGGTTGCCCGGCCATGGAACCGGCCAGCGGGGCCGTGCCGAAGGCGGTCACCGCCCCGAAGGCCCCGGCCAGCCAGTAGCCCTTGCCTGTGGGGGCCGCCGCCATGGCCAGGTAGGGCCCGGCCAGGCCCCCGGCCGCCGAGCCCTCGAACGGCGCTGCGCCGAAGGCGAAGATGCCCCCGTCCTTGGCCACCAGCCAGTAGCCCTTGCCTGTGGGGGCGGGTGCCATGGCGGTGATCGGCTGGGCCAGGGTCAGCGACCCCGTCGAGCCGTAGAACCCTGCGGTGCCGAAGGCGAAGATGCCGCCGTCCGCGGCCACCAGCCAGTAGCCCTTGCCTGTGGGAGCGGCGGCCATGCCGACGATCGGCTGGTTGAGGGGCTGGCCCCCCATGGAGCCGTAGAACTGAGCGGCGCCGAAGGCGAAGATGCCGCCGTCCTTGGCCACCTCCCAGTAGCCCTTGCCTGTGGGCGTGGCCGCCATGCCGACGACGGGCTGGTTGAGCGGTTTCCCACCCATGGAGCCGTAGAAGCCGGCGGTGCCGAAGGCGAAGATGCCGCCGTCACTGGCCACCTCCCAGTAGCCCTTGTTTGTGGGCGTGTCGGCTGCCCCCACCACCGGGGCGTTGAGCGGTTGGCCGCCCATCGAGCCGTAGAAGGCGGCTGTGCCGAAGTCGTAGACCGCCCCGTCGGAGCCGAAGAGACGATACCCGGTGGTGGTGACGGTCAGCGTCGCCGCCTTGGTGGTGGCCGAGCCGAGGGTGTTGGTGAAGACGGCCCGGTACTGGTTTGTGCTCTCCGCCTTGGTCGGGGCGAAGGTGAGCGTGGTGCTCGTGGCCCCGGCCACGTTGGCGAATGTCTTGCCGCCGTTGGTCGACACCTGCCACTGGACCGAGGCCGCCGGGCGGGCTGTGGCCGCTGCGGTGAAGGAGACCGGGGTCCCGGCCGTCACCGCCGCCGAGGAGGGCTCCGTGGTGACCGTGGGCGGCACGTTCACGCTGAGCGTGGCCGCCGCGGAGTCCACCGAGCCCGATGTGTTCGTGAACACCGCCCGGTACTCGGTGCCGTTGTCGGCCGCCGTCGTGGCCGGGGTGGTGTAGGTGGCCGTGGTGGTCTGTGTGCCCAGCTTGGCTGTGGTGGCCCCGGTGATGTTCACCCATGTGGTGCCGTTGGCAGAGGACTGCCACTGGACGCTCGGGGCCGGGACGCCGCTGGCCGTGGCCGTGAAGGTGACGGCTGTGCCGGCGTTGGCCGTCTGGGAGGCCGGCTGGGTGGTGACCGTGGGCTTGGCCTTGGCCAGGACGTTGATGGTGCCGATCACCGCCGGACTGCCGTTCGCCTTACAGCCAATTGTGATCGGGAACAGCGCGCTTGTGCTCATCACGAACGACGACACGCTCACTGTCGTCTTCCCGGGCGTGTTGGGTACAATAATTGTAGCAGCCAACGTGACATACCCAGCATCCTTCAGCGGATCTGTTGATGGCTTTGTCCACGCTGATCCAGCCGTATTTATAGATCCAACGACACCTACAGGGTTCCCTCCCACGACTGTTATGCCCGATGTTCCTCCAACAAACACCCTGCCTGATGTCGGGTCGACCAGGACCGAATCCCCCCTGGGGATCTTGACTGTGCCCACCTTCGTATTGCTGTTGGTTGTCAGGAGCACGACCTTGCCTGTCGAGACGACATACACCGTACCACTCGCTGTGTCGACGGCGAGGCTCTTAGCTGTCGCGACCGCGACAGTCGTCGTCAGCGTATCGGTCTTTCCTGTTATCACATAGACAGAATTATGGGAATTCGAGGAGACATATACCGTGTTCGCAGCTTGATCCACCGCCACCTCTGTCGGTGACGACACGGTGACTGTCGCCTTGACGGTTCCCGACCTGCCTGTGATGACGACCAACGATGTCGCTGTCCCGTGGTTCGACACGTAGATGGTGTTCGTTGTCGAGTTCACGGCAAGATACGTATCTTTATGTCCAGCTTTTATCGGCGATTCCACCGTGTTCGACGATGCTGTGACGACGAAGACTGTCGGTTTCTCGTAGTTCGTGGCGTAGAGGGTATGGGTGGCACTGTCCAGCGCTTCGCCGTAGGGCTCGCCAGCCAGCGGAATTGTTCCCACTACCGCGTTCGTCTTTGCTGTGATCATCGCGATGCTCTTCGAGAGCGGGAGCGTGACGTACACCAGATCGTTTGCCGGGTCGAACACCACGTTCAGAGGTTCAGACTTCGTGGGAATGGTGTGCTCGATCGTGTCCGTCGAGGCTGTGATCACACCGACCGCATCACCGCCGCCCGCTGCGACGTACAGGGTGTGCGTGGCGGCATCGAGCGACTCGCTCTGGATATCGGTCATCGCGACTCCCCCTGTGGGTAGCGATTTAGCCGCGGTGCCCGACGGATGGAGGGACGCTTTGAATGGAACCGACGCACTCGCCAATGTCGCCAAGAACAATGTCTGTGCGTCGACGCCAACATGCATGCTAAAGATGGCGTGAACGGTGCTCCCCGCGGGCGCAGAGGTAGGGAGCGTCACTGTTGAGAAGCTTGTGACGATCGCCCCGCCATTTGTGAATGCAAAACCGATGATTGTGAAATCACACACGTACTTCGATCCGGCATGTGCGAGGATCGTGAATGTGACTGGCGTCGTAGAGGTGCTCGCCTTGTAGAAGGCATCGCCGGAGTAGACGAACGTGACCTTGGATGGTCCAACCGGCCATGTCGCGGTGTTCAGCTTGAATACTGTAAAGAATGTTGTCGGTGTATTTGTGAGGAGCTTCTGTACGGGGAACGCACCGATCGAGGTCTTGACCGTACTGCCTGTGACGTTCGTTGTGAGCTCGATGGTCACCGTCCCCGTCGGCTTCGGGCCACTCGCTGTCGCGTAGGTGATGGCGGCCGTCGGGACAACGCTGTAGCCCTGGTAGGTCTCGTCGTCACCCGCGCCTTTCAAACCGCCGGTGATCGTGGTTGTCTCGGGGGTGGCCGAGCTCACGACGTCCACCTGTACGCTGCTGGTGGCCAGGGTGGCGACTACCGTCGAGCCGGCGCTTGTGGTCGTCACGAGGCTGGTTGTGACGGTGAGGGGCCCGAACTTGGCGCCGCTCGCCGCCGACAGCTCGAAGTAGAGCGGGATCTGCTGGCCCGGGGTCAGCGAGAAGCTCTTCTTGCCGGCCAGACCGCCGTACACACCTTTGAGGGTGCTGGTCCCGGTGAGGATGTTCGCCGTGCAGTCGGCCGGTGTGTACGTCGGGGTCGTACAGACCAGCAGGGGGAGCTGTGTGTGCTTGAGCCCCGAAACGCCGGTGAACTTGAAGTCGAGCTGGACGTTCGGCAGTGTCGGGCCGTTCGAGGGGTCGGTGACCACGCCGGCGAACTTGGTCGGTGTGGTCGCTCCCAGCAAGACCTTCGAGGGGTAGTTGACGTCGGACGTCGGGTCACCGTGGACGGTGTACGCCAGCGTGCCGGTGCTCGGCTTGAAGTGCCCGTCGCCGCTGTAGACGGCACTGAGGTGGTCGTCGGCTGCGGGCAGCGTGGTGGTCTTGTACTGGGCGAACGGGTTCGGATGTGTCGCATTTGGGGACGACAGGTTCACCTTCGCCAGCACCGTGGTGCCTGTGAGGAATGTCACGTGACCCGACGCCGACGAGGGCGCCACTGTGGCGGTGAGCGTCGTTGTCTGGCCGGCGATGTTCCCGGCCGGTGGTGTCGCCTTGAGGGTCGTGATCGATGTGCGGGTGGGGACCGAGGGGACCACCAGCGTGCCGTGGAGGCTCGCCGTGAGCTCGTTGCCCGTGCTGCCGGCGGTCCGCTTGTCGAGTGTGTTGATGGCGATTGTGATGCAGCCCCCTGGGCCTGTGGTGAACCCGGGGATGGTGAATGTCGAGGCGACCAGGGTGACGTTCCCGCCTGTCGCCGGGTTGTAGGGCGCGGTGGACTTGAAGGTCACGTCGAGCGGCGTCGAGATGCAGTGGAATGTGTCCGGCTTCTCGATGTGCACCTGCATGGTGAGCACGTCTGTGATGACGACGTTGCCTGTGGGCTTCACCAGGCCGACGGCCGATGTCGTCGTCGTCTCGAAGAAGCTGAACACCGTGGTGGCCCCTGTTGTGGTCGCCGTGGTCGTCGAGAAGGACAGCTTGCCGTGGAGGCCGCCCCCGCTGCCGTTCTCGGTCCCGTGGAACCCGGCTGTGGCTGTGGCCGGGAACGGGGTGGGTGTCCCGCCCTGGGTAGCCCACGACCCTCCGGTCAACGGCAGTGTGAGCTTGCATGTGCTGGTCGATGTCGCCTTGCAGGTGGCGAGTGTCGTGCCTGACGCCACGCTCGAGGTGGCGACGGCCGCGGAGAAGAGGCCGAGGCACAGGCTGAGGGCCATGGCGCCCGTGACGAGCGAGCGGACGATCCCGGCGCGCGACGGGCCCGCCGCGAAGAGCCGGCGGCGGGTGCCGCCGGTCACCCCGTCACGCGACGCGCCGCGTGCGGGCGCGTGCGGGTCGTCTCCCCACCTCCCGTCGATCGGTCCGGTACCAGCCACGTCGCGCGAACGGCCACCGGCCGCGCTTCGACCACGAATTCGCCGCACCAGCATCTAACCCCCTGTCAACCGCCGTTTGTCCCTGTTGTCCCTGTGCACGTTGCCGCGGCCGCGAAACACCCGCCGACCCCCGACAAACGCTGGAACGGTTTCTACCACAACTATTGGTCGAAGGAAATAGGTAATGGTAATTTCTCGTTTCTTTCCCCCTGACCTGGGGGAACGAGTACCGGTTCGGCCGCGCTCCCCGCGCCGGCGCGCGCCAAGCGTGCCTGAGGGGGCTGGGAGCAGCCTGAGACGTGTGCGGCCGTCGCCGAAGAGATCGCCGGGGGCGGGGCGCCCGAACGGCGACCGTCGCCGCTACGCCGGGCTGCTACGCCAGGGCCCGGGCGCGCAGGATGCGGCGCGCCTCGCGCCGCTGGTCCTCGCCGAGCCGCTCGACCAGCAGGATGCCGTCGAGGTGGTCCAGCTCGTGCTGGAACACCCGGCCCTCCAGCTCCCCCGCCTCGACCGAGATCTCGTCCCCGTCGAGATCCAGGCCCACCAGGTGCACCCGGTCGGGCCGGACGATGGGCCAGCTCAGGCCGGGCACCGACAGGCAGCCCTCCTCGTAGGTCCACTCGCCCGACGTCTCCACGATGCGCGGGTTGATGACCGTACGGGGCCCGTCGCCCACGTCGTAGACGAAGATCCGGCGCTGCACGCCCACCTGGTTGGCCGCCAGGCCAGTGCCCGGGGCCTCGTACATGGTGGCCAGCATGTCCTCCACCAGCGTGGCCACCCGCCCGTCGATCTCCTCGACCTCGTGGGTGCGCTGCTTCAGGACCGGGTCGCCGTACTGGCGGATGGGGAGCACGCCTGCATGCTACAAGTCGGTCGGGTCGACGGTGACCCGTAACGTCCCCGGCGGGCGCGGCGTGGCGGCCAGGGCGTCGCACAGCGCGGCGTGGTCCGGCGCCCGCAGCAGCCACCGGCCGTCCCCCA
>JASHWO010000302.1 GCA_030044045.1 Acidimicrobiales bacterium | reverse complement strand
GAGGCCGGCCAGGACTGAGCGTATCGAGGGCACTACGAGACGCTAACAGGGATGTGCCGGGGGCCGATCGCGGTGGTCATCCGGGGCCGGGCCGCGCCCCTCTTCCTGCCATGTGGCTTGCAGCCACCGGTCCGATGTGCCGGCACCTGGCGGTGCCGGACCGCCGTCCGGCCTGCCTCCGCGCTACCGGCGGGCGGCCGATCGCCGCGCCGGCGCCCTCAGGAGCGGGCGAAGTCCCACCACTGCGCCTCGCACATCATCGGGAGCAGGTAGCGGACGTAGAGCGAGTGGATGGTCACCACCCCCTGGTCGTCGGCGTGGATGTCGATCAGGTCGACCCGGGGGTCGCGCCGGCGGTACGCCTCGGTCCGCTCCTGCAGGCCGGCCAGCTCCTCCAGCGAGCCCACGGCGAAGCCGAAGTGGTCCATGCGCGGGCAGCGCATGGGGTCGTCGTCGGCGATGAGGAAGATGAACTGGTCCCAGTGCACGCAGCTCAGGATGAGGCGCTTACGGTCCACGGTCATCGAGGGCATCTCCTCGAACCCGAAAACCTCGCCCCAGAAGTCACAGATGCTGTCCCGGTGGGCCTGGTCGAGCTGGTCGGCCGGCAGGCTCATGGCCACGTGGTTGAAGTGTGGCGTGCCGCTCGGGTAGTAGGGGTGGCTCACGGCGTCATCCCGCCCTCTCGCCCGACAGCCGGGGCACCACCATGGCTTTGGCGGCGATGGTGCCGCCGGCCAGCTCGGCCAGGGCTTCGGAGATGCGGTCGAGCGGCACGTCCTCGGGCTCGATGAGGAGCCGGTTCGGGAGGGCACCCGAGGCCAGCATCTCCAGCGCCCGCTCGAAGCCGCCGAGGTCGTAGACGAAGGAGCCGCACACGGTGATCTCGTTCAGCAGGAGCCGGTTCGGGTCGAAGGACGGCGCCTCCATGCCCGCCCCCACCAGCGCCATGGTCCCACCCTGGCGGAGCTGGTGGAACCCGGCCTCCATGGCGGCCTTCTTGCCCGAGCACTCCAGCACCACGTGCACCGCCCGGTCGGCGATGCGCTCGGGCTCCCAGGGGGGGAAGATCTCCAGCTCCCCCGGGTCCAGCACGTCGTCGGCCCCGAGGTCCCGGGCGAGCTGCCGGCGCCGCTCGCCGGGCTCCACCGCGGTGATCGGGCCGATGCCCATGACCCGCAGGGCGGCGATGGACAGCGCCCCGATGGGGCCGGCGCCCATCACCATGACCGAGTCGCCGGGGGCGGCGCCCGACCGGGTGATGCCGTGCAGGGCCACGGCCAGCGGCTCGGCCAGGGCCGCCTCGCGCACCGGGAGTCCCTCGGGCAGGCGCAGCAGGACCGCGGCGTTCACCAGCACGTAGCGGGCGAAGGCGCCGTCCAGCGAGTCCATGATCGAGCCCTGGCGGTTCTCGCACTGCGAGGGCTTGCCCTCCCGGCAGCGCCGGCAGTGGCCGCAACGGGGCGACGGCCCGCCCACGATCGCCTGGCCGACCTCCCAGCCGGTGACGCCTTCGCCCAGGGCCACGATCACTCCGCTGTACTCGTGCCCGGCCACCAGGCCTGGCTGGTCGCCCCAGCCCTCGTAGAGCATGTGGACGTCGGAGCCGCAGATGCCGCAGTGGTCCACCTCGACCAGCACCTGGCCGGGCCCCGGGCGGGGGACCGGGCGTTCCTCCACGGTGACCACCCGGGGGCGCTGGTAGACGGCGACCGGCATGGTCTCGGGGATCGCCGTCACGGCTGCCGCCCCGGCCGGCATGGGAGCAAGGTCGTTGGCACGGGCGCCCACGTTACCGTGTCGCTGAGCCCGCCTGGGGCCCCGCTGCGGTCCTCTCGATGGCAGGCTCCTCCGGCGCACGGGCCCCCAGCCCCGTGCCGGCCGTCTATGCCAGGAGCCAGTCCAGGCCGCCGGCCAGGTGGCGCAGGTAGGTCGGCGTCTCCCAGGCCCCGTGGAAGTGGCCGAGGGCCGTGTAGAAGGTGCGGCCGTCACGGTCGTGGCACCAGGCCAGGGGGAAGCCGCACTCGGGCACCCGTCCCCCGGGCGCGGACAGGTCCACCTGCCCCTCGGCCAGCCGTAGCAGCACCCGGGCGTCGGGCCGTAGTTCCCGGAAGAGGTACACCTCGTCGCGCCAGGACCAGGTGGGCCCCAGGTGGGCGGTGGCGGGGTGGTCCCCGTCGGCCACGTCGATCTCGAACGGCTGGGTCCAGGGGTGGCCGTCGAACCGGGCGCCGAGGATCTCCCCGTAGGCCGGCCAGCCGTGGGAGGCGTCGGTGGCCGAGTGCACGCCCAGCACCCGCAGGCCGCCGGACCGCCACGCCGACTCGACAGCCTGGCGCTGCTCGGGACTGTACGGCGTCTCCCCGATGGTGAAGAGGGCCAGTACCCGCGCCGCCGCCAGGTCGTCCGCGGCCACGTCGGCCACGTCGGCCACGTGCCGCGGCGCCAGCCCGGCCATCGACCCGATCTCGGCCAGGGCGGTGGCCGCCTGGACCAGCACCCCGTGCACCCCGGCCGGCCCGTCCATGTAGGGCGCCACCTGGGTCACCACCAGCATCGAGTCGTGCGCCACCGCAGCCCCCTCGTCTCCGGCGGTCCATGTGTCGCCGGCGCCCGAGTGTAGAGGTCCCACAGCCGGCGCGGGGCTGTTGGGGCCCCATGCATCGGAGGAGCCTGCCATCAGGAAAGGCCACAGTGGGTGCCCAGGCGGGCCAAGGGCTCAGTAGGGTGTGGCCGTCCTGGAGCGGAGTGGGAGGAGCGGCAGGTGGTGGACCGATCGGACGTGGTGACGAGGTTGCTGGCCCTGGGCTCGGCCACCTTGGGCGAGTCGGGCGGGCTGGCCATGCACCAGCGCATGTCGGCGGTGTGGCCGGGCGCAGTGCTGGCCGCCCCGGCCTACCCGGTGCGCTGCAGCCCGGCCGACAACCTGGCCGTCCACGTCGGGGTGGCGAAGGCGCCAGCCGGCAGCGTGCTGGTGGTCGACGTCGGTGACGTCCCCGACCGCGGCTACTGGGGGGAGGTGCTCACCACCGGGGCCGAGGCCCGGGGGCTGGCCGGGCTGGTCATCGACGGCGGGGTGCGGGACACGGCGGCGCTGGAGGCCCACCGGTTCCCGGTGTTCTCGGCCATGGTGGCCTTGCGGGGGGCCACCAAGGAGCAGCCGGGCACCGTCGGGTCGCCGGTGACCGTGGGCGGCGTGCCGGTGGCCGCCGGCGACTGGGTGGTGGGCGACGGCGACGGCGTGGTGGTGGTCCCCGCCGCCCGGCTGGACGAGGTGCTGGCCGCCGGGCAGGTCCGGGCCGACAAGGAGGCGCGGTTCTTCGAGGAGCTCCGCGCCGGCCGCACCACGGTGGATCTGCTGGGGCTGGACGTCTCGCTCGTGGCCGAGGGCTGAGCCCGGCGGGGTGCCCGCCGGCCGGCCGGTGTCATGGTGGCCGGGTGCGTTGGCTCAGGTGCCGTCGACGGCGGCCCGTATGGCGGCGATGTCGATCTTCCTCATCTGCATCATCGCCTCGGTGGCCCGGCGGGCCCGCTCGGGATCGGGGTCGGCGATGAGCGCCGGCAGCTCGCGGGGGACCACCTGCCAGGAGAGGCCGTAGCGGTCCTTGCACCAGCCGCACGGGCCCTCCTGCCCACCTTCGGTGAGGGCCTCCCAGTAGCGGTCGACCTCTTCCTGGTCGGCGCAGTCGATCGTCAGGGAGATCGCCTCGTCGAAGGTGAACTCGGGCCCGCCGTTCAGGGCGAGGAAGGGCTGGCCGTCGAGGTGGAAGCTGACGGTGAGCACCATGCCCGGCTCCCGCGGGCCGGCCTCGCCGAAGTGGGTCACCTGGGTGACCTCCGAGTTCGGGAAGACCGACACGTAGAAGGTGGCGGCGTCGAGGGCCTCGGTGTCGAACCAGAGGCAGGGCTTGATGTCCGGCATCGTCCCCCAGGATACCGTCGCGCCCTACTGCCGGGCCCGGATCCGTTGGTAGGTGCGGGGCGCCAGCGAGCGCAGGATCGGGGCCAGCAGGGGCAGGGCAGCGGCGTTGATCTCCAGCCGCGGGTCGCCCAGCCGCCGCAGCACCAGCGAGGAGATCTGCTCCTCGCTGCGCCGGACCAGCCGGGGCGGCAGGGGCATGCCGCCTTCGCGCACCGCGGCCAGGCCCATCTCGGTCGGCACCCAGCCCGGGTAGAGGACGTGGAGGAGCACGCCGTCGTCCCGCACCTCGTAGGAGAGGCTCTCGGTGGCGGCCGACAGCGCCGCCTTGCTGGCGGCGTAGTCCCCGACCCGGGGTCCCGGCGCCCGGGCGTCGTCGGAGCTCACGTTGGTCACGATGCCGAACCGGCGCCGCCGCATGCCGGGCAGCACGGCCAGCATGCCGGCGTAGGGGGCGAGGAAGTTGACCGCCATGACCGTCTCCACCGAGCCCATGGCGGCGTCCTCGGTGCGGTCGATCCCGCCGAGGCCGGCCACGTTGAAGAGCAGGTCCACCCGGCCGTGCTCGCCCTCCACCGCCTCGAGCAACTGGACGAAGGAGGCCACGTCGGCCAGGTCGCACACCCGGTGGCCCGAGCCGGGGCTGTGCTCCCGCATGGCGGCGGCCAGCGCCCGCAGGCGGTCCTCCCGCCGGGCCACCGCCACCACGACCGCTCCCTTCCCGGCCAGGTCGAGGGCCAGGCGGTGGCCGATGCCGGCCGAGGCCCCGGTGACCACCGCCACCATGCCCCCGACGTCCACCTGCGCCCCCCGATGCCGGCCCAGCACCGCGCCAGGGTAGCCCCGGCCACCCGCGGCGGGCCGGCTTGCCGGCCCCTCAAATCAAATGGTGACCAGGTTCGGCGGGGTGCGGCCCTCGAGCACGTCGCAGATGCCCTGGGCGGCCAACCGGGCCATCCGGGTGCGGGTCCCGGTGGTGGCGCTGCCGATGTGGGGCAGCAGCACCGTGCGGGGGGCGGCCAGCAGGCGGGGGTCGACCGCCGGCTCGCCGTCGAACACGTCCAGGCCGGCGGCGTAGATGGTGCCCGCCTCCAGGGCGTCGGCCAGGGCCTCCTCGTCCACCACCGGGCCCCGGGCGGTGTTCACCAGCACGCCGGTGGGCTTCATCAGCCCCAGCTCGCGCCGGCCGATCAGGTGCCGGGTGGCCTCGGTCAGGGGCACGTGCAGGCTCACCACGTCGGCCGTGGCCAGCAGCTCGTCCAGCGTGGCCGTGTAGCCGGGGAACCCGGTGGGGGTCCGGGTGTGGTGCAGCACCTCCATGCCGAAGCCCTCGGCCCGGCGGGCCACCTGGCGGGCGATGCGCCCGTAGCCGACCAGGCCCAGGATCCCGCCGTGGACGTCGCGGGCCAGGTGGTCCATGAACCCCCACCCCTCCCAATTCCCCGCCCGCAGGTCCCGCTCGGCCTCCGAGGCCCGGCGGGTGGCCGCCAGCACCAGGAGGAAGGCCAGGTCGGCGGTGGACTGGTCGAGCACGCCCGGCGTGTTGCAGACGGCGATGCCCAGGCCGGCCGCCGCCGCCACGTCGATGTTGTCGTAGCCCACGGCGGCGTTGCCCACCACCCGGAGCCGGCCCGCCGCGCCGGCGGCCAGCACCGTGGCGTCGACGCGGTCGGTCAGGTGGCAGAGGATGCCGTCGAGCTCGGGGGCCATGGCCGCCAGCTCGGCCGGGGTGCACGGCTGGCCGCCGGGGCGGCGCACCAGCTCGTGGCCGGCGGCCTCCAGCGGGTCCAGCCCGCCCTCGGG
>JASHWO010000301.1 GCA_030044045.1 Acidimicrobiales bacterium | reverse complement strand
CACCGTCGGTGAGGCGGCGCACGACGTCGGCTACGGCGCCGTCGCGCCCCGAGAGCCGAACTACCCGGTAAGCGTCCCGATGACTCGCTCCGGCGACAGGTGACGTTGATATGGACGTCACAAGTGTTGACTCCGAAAAGGCAGTCAGATACCATCGACTCCGATATCGGAGTCGGGGGTGGTGATGGCGTACACGGGGAAGGTCACGAGTCCCGAATCGCTGGGGCGCATCCTGCAACAGGCCAGGCTGCTCGCCGGGCTGAGCCAACGAGAGCTCGCCAAGCGTCTGGGTACCACGCAGAAGTACGTCTGGGAGCTGGAGTCCGGCAAGCCGTCGATCGTGATGGATCGCCTGTTCGCGGCCATGCGGGAGACCGGCATGGAACTGACCGCCACGATCACCCCGAGCGACGAACGTGGCTGACCTGGTCGTCGAGCTCTACGGCACGCGTGTCGGCGTGCTCGCCGGGACGTGGCGCACCTTCGACTTCTCGCCGGACCCGGCCGCGGTCGCCGAATTCGGTATCGACAGCCCCATCCTTTCCGTGTCGATCCCGCTCACCGCGGTGCCGGTGAGGGCCCGCAAGGAACGTCGGCAGAACTTCTTCCGCGAGCTGCTCCCCGAAGGGCGGATGCTCACCAGGCTGGCTCAGGCAGCCGGCCTCGACGAGCAGGACGCCGTCGGCCTCCTGCGCAGCTACGGCCGCGACGTGGCCGGGGCCCTCCAGATCTGGGATCCTGACGTGCCCGGCGAACCGAGGCAGCCGGTCCTCGAACCGTTGTCCAGCACCGGGGTCGCGGACATGCTCAGGCACGTCCGGCAGAACCCGTTGGGCAACAAGCCCGTCGGCGGGAAGACCTCACTGGCCGGAGTCCAGGACAAGATCGTGCTTGCCCGTACTGAAACGGGCTGGAGCCGGGTCGTCGACGGCTGGCCGTCGACGCACATCCTCAAGCCGGCGTCGCACGACCACCCGACCTCGATCTACGACGAGGAGCTCGGTGCGCGCGTCGCTCGGGCCGTGGGGCTCACCACCTTCTCGACGTGGATCGAGACGTTCGACGATGTGCCGGCCGTCGTCATCGAGCGGTACGACCGCTCCCCGGACGCTCCCCAAGGGCGGATCCATCAAGAGGACTTCAACCAGGTCTTGGGTGCGGCGGGCAATCAGAAGTACCAAAAGCATGGCGGTCGAGTGAGCCTCGAGCGGATCGCCCGGGTGTTCTCCCTCATGGGGGATCACGACTCGACGAAGCGGCTGTTCAAGCTCCTCGTGCTCTCGGTCGCCGTGGGCAACCTCGACCTACACGCGAAGAACCTCTCCATCCTGCACCGTCCCGACGGCTCGTTGTCGCTGGCGCCGGCATACGACGTCGTGCCGCAGGTGCACCAGCCGAACGACGGCGAGGTCGCGCTGGCCGTCGCCGGCGAGTACCGTCACGCGGCGATCACCCTGGACCACCTCGTTGCCGAGGGACATGCCTGGGGGTTCACCGAGGCGGCCAGCGTCGCAGAAGAGACGCTGCTGGTCGTGCTCGAGCTGGCGACTACCGCGACCCCGCACGAAGGCGCCCACGCCACCCTGGCGGAGGACATCGCACGGTTTACCGCCAACCTGCTCGCCGGACGTGCCGCCGGGGACGACCCGGTGGCGACAGGATGAACCTCCAGGCGCGCTACGACCTGGAGGTGGAGAAGGACTGCCTGGGCACCACCCTGGAGGGTATCGAACCCCTGGCGACGGCCGTTGGAAGGCGTTGGCCGCCCACCTCCGGCTCGACCGGTTCGGGTGAACGGCGAGTCGGCCCCTGTGCTAAGCCGGACCCATGGCAGACCGATCCGGCGGGGCCGTGGCCGCCGTCGACTGCGGGACCAACTCCACCCGCCTGCTGGTGGTGGACCCCGTCGACTCCACCGGGTGATGACGCTGCGCTTCCGGGACCGGGTACGGGGGGCCGAGGGAGTGGGGTAGCGGTGGCGATCGGCTCGACGACGGCGAGGGTATGGGCCCCTTCTCGGCTTCGTGGAGGGAATACCACAATGATAATGTTGTGTCGTGCTGCCTCCGTTCGACCCGGCCACCGGTCGACTTCCGGACGGTGAATACGAGGTCGAGTGGCAGGAGTTGGTGGAACGCTTCGGCTGGAACGTCCGGCGGCGGCGACTCCTGGATGGACTCGCGGAGGTCGTCGACCTGCTGGCGGCTGCGGGCTGTCGGAGGTTGTGGCTCAACGGCAGCTTTGTGACCGCGAAAGATGAACCAGGCGACTTCGATGCCTGCTGGGATTCTGACGGTGTCGACCTGGACATGCTGGATCCCGTGTTGCTGGACCTGTCGCAAGGCAGGGCAGCGCAGAAGGAGCGGTTCGGCGGTGAGCTGTTCCCGAACGTGACGGAGA
Source organism: Acidimicrobiales bacterium (assembly GCA_030044045.1). The sequence continues at coordinate 5,138 of JASHWO010000301.1, read as the reverse complement.
CGGGGTCGGGACTGGTGTTTGCGGAGTTCTTCCGTAACGAACGAGATACCGGTCGCAAGGGGATCGTCGTGCTGAGGATCGGAGGGCAGACATGATCACGAACGAGGTGCAGTACCGGGCCACGAAGGCTCACCTGGCCAAGTTCGAGGAGGCAGCGGCCAATCTGGAGACGAGAGGCGATCGGTCGAAGCTGGCGGAGCTCGAGCTGGGCGCCGTCCGCGCACAAGCCGACGACCTCCGCTCGGAGCTCGCAGAGTACGAGCTCCTACGTTCGGGCACGGTGTCGAGCTTCGATGCCAGCTCGCTCTCGGACTTGGCGATCCTCCTGGTGAAGGCACGTATCGCCCGTGGTTGGACGCAGCGGCAGCTCGCTGGCGCCTTGGGCATTGCCGAACAACAAGTGCAGCGCTACGAGTCGACCGGGTACCGGGCAGCCAGCTTGGCCCGGATCTGCGACGTGGCTGCCGCGCTCGGTGTCACGGTGACGGAGCGGGCGGTTCTCGGGAATCCCGATGCGGCCTGACGCCGTGCCACCAGGCATGGGTGAGCACGGGCTGGACTCCCAGGACCCTGAGGTTCCCAGCGTCGATCCCGGTAACGACCCCTGCCGTTGTGTGAAGCTCGGCCTGGCCGAAGCCATCGACCGGGGATAGCAGGTGGAGCGCCGGCGTGTCGTTGGTTGACAAGGTGGCCGGCGGCCAGTTGTCCTGAGCGCCGATCGGTTCGGATGTGTGACGGGTACCTCGGACACGTGCCGATCTCCGTCCGGTAGACGATGCGCCCGTGCGAACCGTCGACGGGCTCGAGGGCGATGACCCATGCCCTAGCGCTTCCGGACCGCGAGATCAGGAATTCCCCACGGGCGGCCAACGGAACTCCCCGCGGACGGACAGGAAAAGTCCCCGCGGACGGACACGAGAACTCCCCGCGGCCCGGCCGGGCTCGTTCACTGGGCCAGGGGCTTCACCCCCTTCCCGCTGGTGGCGTCTTGGAGCCTGATCGACTCTCCGGAGGTCTCGACCACGTGGGCGTGGTGGAGCAGGCGGTCGACCAGGGCGGCACGAGGGAGGCAGGTGTGGGCGGAACCCGACCCGGTAGGTGTCGGTGAGGTCGGCTGCCGGGAGATTTCCTGGCATCCCCGCCGAGGGGTCGACGTCACCCGTCCCGCCCCCGCCCCCGCCCCGCCCACTGCCTATCGACGAGACAGCACCCTCACCCCCTCACCCTGTGCTGCCGCGGCCAGGCGTGGCGGTAGGTTGCCGGCCGCCGTGACGATCGCCGATCCGGTGAGGACCGCTGCGGCGACCGCTTCGGCAGCGAGGAGGTTGAGCCCGTAGCGTGCGGCGTAGCCGGCAGCAGGCCAAGAGGCGTCACGCAATGACAGGAGCCGGATGGTTCCGGGGAGGCGGACCACCTGCTCCATCACCCCCGTCCGGAGGTCTCCTGGGAGGCTGGCGATCGGGCCCGAGAGCGAACCGGCGACTCCCGGCCCGCGAAGGGCGCTGCAGAGCCGGTAGTACCACAGGCCGGTGGTGGCGAGCTGGCCCCCGCCTCTCGCCCGGCTGAGCCACGGGGGCTCCTGTTCGAGCAGCACCTCCCGGAGCAGGTGGTCGTCGACGAGGACGTTCACTCGTCCCGCAGGTCGGGATCGGTGACCGCCTCGACGTGCCTGCGGTAGGCGTCGGCGCGCAATGCCCGAGCCACCGAGGTGCGGGCCGAGCCGGCGGGGAGCATCACCACCGCGTCCCCGAGGTCGAAGAGCTCCACCTCCCCGCCGCGTTCGATGCCCCAGCGGCGCCGTGCCGACGCGGGCAGGGAGAACTGGCCCCGGGACGAGACCCGGTAGATGGCATGACCGCTCTCTTGTGGATCTGACACATTACAAGTCTAGACGAAACGGGCGAACGTCCCGGGTCAGGACCGCCTCCTCGTCGCCACCGTCGGTGAGGCGGCGCACGACGTCGGCTACGGACCACCCAGGGCTGCCTCGATGCCGCGGCCTGCGGCCCCACCTTCACCCCCTTGCGCCAGTACCCCGAGCGACGGTGCGTCCATCGTCACAGATCGAGGGCGCCCTCTCCCTCGCACAGGCCGACGACTCGGCGGCGGTCCAGGTCGGCCAGCGACGAAGAAGATCGTGGCACAAGCAGGCTGCCGGGAATTGGGGACTGTTCACGTTGAGTGTGACGAAGTCGTGTGCTCAGTCCCCCCGAGCCACGATGTCGAGCGCGACCCTCGGGGCGTACACTCGCAGCCCCGGCAGTGACAGCCCAGTGAGATCCTTATCACCGGACACCAGCATGTCGACCTGGTGCCGCTCTGCCAGGGCGACCAGGTAGTCGTCGTCTGGATCCCGACTGACCGGTGGCGCGGCCTCGGGGTCATCGACCGTGGTGGCGATCCGATCGAGTGCGTCCAGATAGCGGGTCACCTCGGCGGTGCTCAGGTACCGCCGGAACCGATCCCGTCGCAGCACGTCCCCGAGCTCGGTCAGCAGCTTCGGGCTGACGAGGATGTTGAGCCGCCCGTCCCGAGCCGCCCGGAGCAGCCCCGCTGACGGACCCTCCGAGGAGAGGACGGCCGAGACGAGGACGTTCGGATCGAGAACCGCCCGCACTGGCGGTCAGGCGAGTTGGCTCACGACACCCGGCGCTCGGCCCGCATCGCCCGCAGCTCGGCGGTGGCGAGGGCCGCCGCCTCGTCCTCGGGCAAGTGGTTCCGGGTCCACACTTCGTCGAGAACCTCAAGGCTCACGAAGCGCCGGACGGCCTCCTCTACGACCTCGTCCTCCGACACGCCGAGCCTCCCAGCCGTCGCGTGGAGCTCCTGGATCACCTTCTCATCGAGCGCCACCGTCGTCGGCCGCCGTGCCATGGTCCACAGTCTGCCACAGTGCGGTTCCCGCTCTCGACGTCACCCCAGGCGAGGGGGAGGGCTGCCTGGCCTACCCATGCCCATCGGCACCGGGACCGGAGCCCCGCCCGGTCGGCGCCCTCGCCCCGGTCAGGACCGCCTCCTCGTCGCCACCGTCGGTGAGGCGGCGCACGACGTCGGCTACGGCGCCGTCGCGACCGCCTGGCAGGCTGCCTCGATGCGCGCGGCCTGCGGGCACCTGCTGGGTACCCGCGTCGGTCCAGGGAACGGCGCTCAGCTCCCGGACCTGGCCACCAACACGACGTCGGCGTCGAGAGCGTCGGCCAGGCGGATGAGGGTCCTCTCGGGCGCGGAGGTGGATGGCAATAGTGTGCCTAAAACACCACGGTATTGACCCCAAGTATCGTACTAGATGGTCAATACCGTGCTAAAGGTGCTACGCTCCAGGCGTGCCCACCGCTCCCTACGACCGCCTTGTCGAGCTGGCTGCCGATCAACACGGCTTCGTCCGGACCGAGCAGGCAAAGGACGCTGGTATCCGCCCCGACTACCTCCGCCGGTTGGCCATGACGGGCCGCCTCGAACGGCGAGCTCAAGGCCTCTACCGCCTCACTGCGCTGCCCGTGGGATCGTTCGACGAATATCACGAGGCCGTTCTTGCGGCTCGCGGGGAGGGGGTTGTCGCTGGCGACGCCGCGCTCGCGCTGTGGGGCCTCGCTGACGTGAACCCCCGGGAGATCGAGGTCGTCCTCCCCGCTGGCCAGCGGGTGCGTAGGGCCAACGATCGTCGGTTCCGGCTCCGTCAACGGCGTCTCGACCCGGACCAGATCGACCAAGTCGACGGCATTCCCGTGCTCGCGCCGCAGGCCGCTATCGAGGAGGCCATTGCCGGAGGGCTCGAAGGCAACATGGTTGAGCAGGCGATCGCGAATGCTCGGCGACGGGAGCTCGTCGGCGAGCTTGGCGCCGCGAGGCTGCGGGTGCAGTTGGCTGACCGCAATGCCCGTGTGCACGGCGGCACGACGACGAGGACCCAGGCGTGAGCACGCCACCGCAGCGGCTGCCGGGCGACCGCGGGCACCTGGCCCGCCGTCCCGCACTGAACGGTATTGGGGCTGGGGGTGGTCTCGCTCGACCTCGATACCGTGGATGCCCGGCACCTCTCCGGAGCGCACCTGCAACAGCATCTGGATCAAGGTCTGATGGCGGCGACGGTCAGGTCGAGGTGGAGCCGAGCGCAGGCAGCGCGGAGGTTTTCGGAGGCCACGGTGACTCGGAGCCCGGCATGGAGCACGAGGGCGGTGGCCAGGGCCTCGGCTTGGAGCAGATTGAACCGTCCGATGTCGCTCAATGCGGCCATGACCGGGACGGTCGCCCTCGGCGATAGCACGCCGATTTCAGGTGGCAGCTTGTGAAGCGAGGCGGCGACGGTACGTTGCACTTCAGGGGAGAGGCCGCCCATCCGCCGCGAGAGGGCGCCCGTGAACTCGCTGTCCCGGACGGCTCGGGCGAGGCGGTAGTACCAGCTACCAGTGGTGTAGATGTCCTCGCCCGCGAGGGGCGTCGGGGTCTCGTCCGCTCGCCCGGCCAGGATGGCGAACAGGACGTGGTCGTCGACGACGATCACCCGGGGAACGGACGGTTACTCGTCGGCCAAGTCGGGATCGCTGGCGACGACGCTGCGGACGGCTTCGTCGTAGGTCCCGTCGCACAGGAGTCCGAGGACGGCGTCACGAGCCTCAGGAGAGAGAGGGGACCGGTATGGCCCCGGATGGGACTGGAGCTCACCGGCCGCCATGGCGGCACTACGGGCGCGCGCCACAGCCTCTTCTAGTTCAGGACCGAGAACGATCGGGTCAATGGCCACGCCCTCATGCTACCGGTGTCGGGTCCAAATACTCGATGTGCCGGCCGACCTGCGGGTTCTCAGGAAGAAGGCAGGACGGTGGCACCCACGGTCGGTGGCTCGACCAGACCCCGTGCCGGTCCGGTACCTCGATCAGCCAGGGTGGGTCGAACGGCGGACCGTCACGTCTCGGCATCCCCGGCGGCTTCCTCGGCCCGCACCGCCTCGAGCTCGGCCAGCCATGCCAGTGCTTTCTCCCGGGAGTCGATGCGACGGCCGTCCGCCGCCGGCAGACCTGGGTGCCCTACAGGGGGTCGTCTCGAAAGGACCCGGAACCGTTCGTGACGTTCCACCGGACGAGTGTGAGAAAGCCAAGTGGTAGACAACTAATTCAGCATTGGACTTGCGATCTAGGAAA
>JASHWO010000300.1 GCA_030044045.1 Acidimicrobiales bacterium | reverse complement strand
CGGCCACGTCTGCCCCGTCCAGCACCGGGCCGCCGTTCTCCACCGCCAGCCGGGCGTCGCCGTCCCCCACCGCCGTGCGGACCCGGACCCACCCGTCCGGCTCGTTGTGCCGGACGGCGTTGTCCACCAGGTTCTCGACCATGCGGGCCAGCAGCGGCTCGTTCCCGGTCACGACGGCCTCGGCACAGCCTTCCTCGTCCACGGTGAGCCGCCGCGCCGAGATGGCGGCCGCCTGCCCCTCCAGGGCCGAGGTGGCCAGGAGATCCAGGGAGAGGGGCCGGCTCGCCTCGGCGGCCCCGACCTGAGCCCGGGCCAGGGCCAGGAAGCTGTCCAGCAGCCGGTCCACCTGGTCCAGCTCCTGGCGGAGGCGCCCGGCCAGCAGCACGGTCTGCTCGGGCACCGGGCCCGGCTTGGCCAGCGCTACGTCCAGGGTGGCCCGCATGGTGGCCAGCGGGGTCCGGAGCTCGTGGGAAGCGTTGGCCACGAACTGGCGCTGGGACTGGAAGGACCGGTCCAGCCGGCCCAGGAGCTGGTCGAAGGTGTCCCCCAGCTCCTTCAGCTCGTCGTCGGGGCCCTCCAGCTCCAGCCGCTCGTGGAGGTTGTGGGCGGAGATGTCCCGGGCCGCCGCCGTGATCGTCCGCAGGGGCCGGAGCACCCGGCCGGCGGTCAGCCATCCCAGGGCGATCGACAGGACGGCCATGATGGCCAGGGCCAGGGCCGAGTAGAGCAGGAGGTCGTGCAGGTCCGAGCGGTGCTGCTGGTCGGCCAGCGCCTGCAGCTGCCCCACCACCATCTGCCGCTTGGCCGGCACCTGGCGCCACGTTGCCTGGCTCCGGGCGACCGCGCCGCCCTGTCCCCCGCCGACGTTCCCCACGGCGGAGGGCGGTGTGCCGGCCGGCACCATGGCGGTCCCACTGCTCCGGCTCCCTCCGCTCCCCCCGCTGGTCACCGTCAGCCCGCCCTGGCTCCCGGCCGCCGCCTTGACGGTGACGGTGCCACCCTTCTGGACCAGGCCGGCGATGTGCAGGATGTTCACCGGGACGGGGGAGGTCAGGATGATTGTGCCGCTGGTGGCGTTGCCCCAGAGCAGGGCGGTGACGGCCAGGAGGACGGCCCCGCACAGCAGGAAGAGGGATCCGTAGAGCCAGGTGAGGCGGGAGCGGACGGTGCGGCCGGGCGGCCGAAGGGCCGCCCGCAGGTGTGGTCGGCGGAGGCGCATGCTTCTCCTCACTCTCGGCGCAGACCAGCCCAGGATGCCCGAACTGGCCTAACAGGGTGATAACACCCCCTGTTAGGCCTCTGTTAGGTCCGGGGTCGTACAACGTCGTCCATGGCCACTCGAGCGACCGGCGCGCCCTCTGCCTCCGATCCGGCCAGCCCCGACCCCGGCGGCCCCGACCAGGAGCGCACGGCCCAGATCGTCTTCGACGACCGCACGGAGGAGGTCCCGGCGGTGGCCGGGACGCCGTCCGGTCCCTCCCCCTCCACCTGGCGGCGCCTGGGCCGGCGGCGCCTGGTGATCGCCGCCGTGGTGGTGGTCTTGGCCGCCGGGGCCGGGCTCGGCATCTGGCTGGGCACCGGCAGCGGAGGGGGGACAGGATTGAAAGTGGTGACACAGGTGGTCAGCGTGGCCACCGGCACCATGCAGCAGACGGTGTCGACCACCGGCACCGTGGCGCCGGCCCACGAGGCGGACCTGGACTTCGCCGTCTCCGGCAAGGTCACCGCGGTGGACGTCACCGTCGGCCAGACCGTCACCGCCGGGCAGGCCCTGGCCACCGTGGCGTCGACAGCCCTGCAGGCCACAGCGGACGCCGCCCAGGCCTCCCTGACGTCCGCCCAGGCCAAGCTGGCCAGCGACCGGGCCGGCGGGGCGTCGACAAGCCAGATCCTGTCCGACGAGGCCGCCGTCACCTCGGCCCAGTCCCAGCTCACCTCGGCCCAGACCGACCTGGCCGACGCCACCCTCACCTCCACCATCGCCGGCACGGTGGCCTCGGTCGACCTGACCGTCGGCCAGCAGGTGTCGGGGTCGGGGTCCGGGAACGGCGGGGCCAAGACAAGCAGCGGGGACTCGGGCGACAGCTCGCCGCAGGTGACGGTGATCAGCACCGACACCTTCGTGGTGAACACCACGGTGGACGACACCCAGGTCGGGAAGATCGCCGCCGGCGACCAGGCGGTCATCACCCCCACCGACGCCACCACCCCGGCCTACGGCACCGTCGCCTCGGTGGGCATGATCGCCTCCGGCTCCTCCGGGGTGGCCTCGTTCCCGGTGGTCGTCGACGTCACCGGCACGCCCTCCGGTGTCCACGCCGGCGCCTCCGCCTCGGTGTCCATCGTCGTGCAACAGCTCGACGACGTGGTCGAGGTGCCGACGGCCGCCATCTCGTACGGCAACGGCCACGCGACGGTGACCGTGGTGAAGGACGGCCGGCACGTCCCCACCGCCGTCACCACCGGCCAGACGTCCGACGGCGACACCCAGATCACCCACGGGGTGACCGCCGGGGAGAAGGTCGTCGAGAAGGTGGTCACCTTCACCGGGACACCGTCCGGCGCCAAGAACGGCTTCCCCGGCGGCGGGAAGTTCCCCGGCGGCGGTGTCCACGTGTTCCACATCACAGGCCCGCGGGGTGGTGGTGCGGTGTCCGTCAGCGGGGGCGCCCCGGGCCCCGGCCAGACAGGCGGGGGCACAGGTGGCACAGGTGGCTGAGCCGTCCCCGCCGACGCGGGAGGTGGCAGTCCCCGGCCGGGAACCGCCGGTGATCGAGCTGGACCGTGTGGTGAAGGTGTACCGGACCGGCGCCTTCGCCGTGGCCGCGCTCCGGGGGATCAGCCTGTCCATCGCCGCCGGGGAGTACGTGGCGGTCATGGGCCCGTCGGGTTCGGGCAAGTCGACGCTGATGCACATCCTGGGCTGCCTGGACGTACCGACCCACGGCACCTACCGGCTGGCCGGAGAGGACGTGGGCACCATGTCCGAGGCGGCCCTGGCGTCGGTCCGGAACCGCCGGATCGGCTTCGTGTTCCAGCAGTTCAACCTGCTGGCGTCGATGACGGCCTGCCGGAACGTCGAACTGCCCCTGGCCTACGCCGGGGTGGGCCGGGCCGAACGGCGGGCCCGGGCGCTGGAGGCGTTGGCGCGGGTGGGGCTGGCCGACCGGGTACAGCACCGGCCGGGGGAGCTGTCCGGGGGCCAGCAGCAACGAGTGGCCATCGCCCGGGCGCTGGTCACCGACCCCGACCTGCTGCTGGCCGACGAGCCGACGGGGAACCTGGACTCGGCCTCGGCCGGCGACCTGCTGGGCCTGATGGACGAGCTCCACCGGGCGGGACGCACCTTGGTGCTGATCACCCACGACCCCGAGGTGGCGGCCGCGGCTGAGCGGACGGTGCGGATCCGGGACGGCCTCGTCGTCCCCACCGAGGCGGTGAGTGACCAGTGAGCGAGCCG
>JASHWO010000299.1 GCA_030044045.1 Acidimicrobiales bacterium | reverse complement strand
CCCCCGCCACTCAGGCCGGTGGCCCGGTGGCCAGGGTCACGGTGCCGGCGTGCGGCACGCCGGTGGTGTCCTTCCACGAGACGGCCACCGTGTCCCCGGGGCGGAGGCCCTGGAGGATGGCGGTGAGCGCTGTGGGTGTGGTCACCGGGTGGCCGCCCAACGACACCAGGACGTCGCCGGCGGCCAGCCCCAACCCGGCGGCGGGCGTGCCCGCCTCGGCCTGCACCACCTCGACCCCGCCGCTGCCGGCACCAACCCTGACCCCCAGGAAGGCGGTCCCGCCGACGTGGACGGTCGACGACCCGGTGCCGGCCTCGACGGCCGCCACCACCCCCATGAAGGCGGCGTCGGGGACGGTGTAGCCCTGGCCGGAGCCGGACAGGCCGCCGGAGCCGGCGGTGTCCATCCCCAGCACCCGGCCGGCCCGGTCGACCAGGGGCCCGCCGGAGTCGCCCGACTGGATCGGCGCGCTGGTGGCGATCATCCCGTGCAGGTGCTCGACCTGGCCGGAGAGATCCGAGCCGGCGGTGATCGACTGGTCGAGGCCGGTGACGGCGCCGGTCACCGCGCTGGGCGTGCCGCCGACGCCCCCGGCGTTGCCCACCGCCACCACCGGCTGGCCCACCGTGGCCGGGCCGGCGGCCATGGTCACCGTGGGCAGCCCCGAGGCCCCGTCGACGCGCAACACGGCCACGTCGGCGGCGATGTCGTAGCCGACCACGGTGGCCTGGTAGGTGCGCCCGTTGCCGATGTCGGTCACGTGCACCGAGGTGGCGCCCTCGACCACGTGGTTGTTGGTCACCACCTCGCCGGACGGGGCGAGCACCATCCCGGTGCCCTCCGAGCGCACTGTGTCGTAGGTCAGTGTGCCGTCGACGTCCACCAGGCCGGGGTCGACGCGGGCAGCCACGGCGGCGGCGCCCGGCGAAGTCCGGGGCACGGTGGTGGACGGCGACGGGCCGCCGGAGGAGGCCGGCGCCGGGCGGTAGACGGCGTAGCCGATGCCCAGGCCGGCGGCGAACACCACCAGCACCAGGACGGTAGCCAGCAGCACGGACGAGACCGTCCGCCACCGGCGGATCTGCGGGGAGGGGGGGAAGGAGGCGTCGTCGTCCCACCCGTGCCAGCCGCCGGAGCCACCGGTGCCGCCGGAGCCACCAGGGCCCGGTCCCCCGGAACTGGGACCGCCGGGGCGCGGCTCGGCCGGCAGCCCCCCGACCGGCACGGCCGCCGGGGCCCAGTCGAGGACGTCCACCCCACTCTCGTGCTGCCCAGTCCCGGCCCGTCCGACAGGCGCCACGGCCCGTACCTGGCCGGGCGGACGGGCGGCGGTGGGCGCGGCGCGGCGCACCGTCGGTTCTCGGGGCATGGCGACCACCTCCACGGTCGGCTCCCTCGTCCACCATGGCGCCGGGTGGTGGGAGGAGGTAGGGACGAAAGTCACGACCTCCTCCTTCCCGGCACCAAGGGCCGGCTCCCGGCTCCCGGTCGGCCGGTGGGGGGCCTGGGAGCCGCCGAAGCGCAGGGCGGGGGCGGCCGGGGCGGCTGGCATACTGGCGCCAGGCCGGCCGCTCCATGGCCGGCCGGGCAGGCGCACGAAGGGGGTCCCCATGGCCATCACCTCCCCGCTCGACGTGGTCCGCCACGTCGGCGACGACGACGCCCCCTGGGCCGACACGGGCACCGGGGTCGACCTCAAGCTGGTCCGCTTCGACCGCACCCACGGCACCTGGGTCGTCCGGAACCGGTTCCGGCCCGGCGCCCGGCTCCAGATCCACCGCCACACCGGGCCGGTCGACGGGTTCACGCTGACCGGGCGCTGGCACTACCTCGAGTACGACTTCTACTCCACCGCCGGCTCCTACATCTACGAGCCGGCCAACTCCGTCCATACCCTCGACGTGCCCGAGGACAACACGGAGGACACCGACGTGCTGTTCGTGATCGAGGGGGCACTGCTGAACCTCGACCCGGCCGGCCAGGTGGAGACCTACGTGGACGGCCCGGGCATCGTGGCCATCTACTACGCCCTACTGGAGGCCCAGGGCACGCCTCGGCCGAACGGCCTCATCGTGTGAGTGACGGCGGGGCCGAGGGCTTGCCGGCGGGGCCCACCGTGCCGGCCCGGCCCGGCCAGGACCTGGCCGCCGCCCTCACCGACCCGGCGCTCTACGCCGGCGACCCCTTCCCCCTCTACGCCCAGCTCCGGGCCGAGGCGCCGGTGGCCTGGCACGAGGCGGCCGGGTTCTGGGCGGTCACCACCCATCCCGAGGTGGTGGCGGCCGGGGCCGACCCGGTGACCTTCTGCTCGTCCCGGGGGATCCTGGTGGAGGAGATCGGGGTGACCTACCCCTCCCCACCCACCGTGATGCACACCGACCCGCCGGCCCACACGCGCTACCGGCGGCTGGTCCAGCCCGGCTTCAAGCCGACCGTCGTGCGCCGGCTGGAAGGCACGGTGCGCCGGCACGCCACCGCTCTCGTCGAGCGGATCGAGCCGGGCGCGCCGGTCGACGTGGTGCCCACCCTGTCGGTGCCCTTCCCGCTCCAGGTGATCTGCGACCTGCTGGGGGTGGACGGCGGGGAGTGGCCCCGCCTCTACGAGTGGTCAGAGGCGGCCATCCCCGGCGCCACCGACTGGCCGGAGGAGCGCCGGCAGGCCCTACTGGGCGAGATGTACCGGTACCTACTCGACGTGGCGGCCCGGCGCCGGTCGTCGCCCGGCGACGACGTGGTGTCGGCGCTGGCCACCGCCACCCTGGACGGCGACCGGCTGAGCGACGACGAGCTCACCATGTTCCTCGTCCAGCTCCTGGTGGCTGGCAACGAGACCACCCGGAACCTCCTCTCCGGCGGCCTGGCCGCCCTGGCCGAGCGCCCCGACCAGTGGGCCCGGCTGCGGCAGGACCGCTCGCTGGTGCCGATGGCCGTCGAGGAGCTCCTGCGCTGGACCACGCCGGTCATCTCGTTCCTGCGCAC
>JASHWO010000298.1 GCA_030044045.1 Acidimicrobiales bacterium | reverse complement strand
GAGTAGGAGAGCCGGGAACCTGTGCTGGACCCGCCTTCGGTTGTCCCCACGTGTGTGAGCAGACCGCGGTAGATGGAGACGATGAGCGAGAGTGTCTCGTATTGTGTGCAGTCGATGATCCCCTCGCCGTCCACCAGTGGGCCAAAGTCCGTGCTGATGACCACCGGGGCCTGGGGCGCCGGGTAGCAACCGCCTGTGGTGACGAGCCGTGCCCGTTGACGGTGGCCCGCCGGGCCGAGATGACGCACCATTGCGGCCGTGGCCGGCGCCCCGGCGCTGCCCGGCCGGGGGTAGGTCCCGGCCACCGTCGAGCTGCCGGGGTCGAGCACGAGCGTGGCCCCTCGGTTCCCGGCTGTCGGGTCCGTCTCGGTGACGACCACCTGGCTCCTTCCCAGAACGGTCTCCTGGACGAGGATCTGCCCGCCGCTGTCCTGGGCCACCAGTGAGCGCTGGGCCACCGAGACGGGGCCTGTCGGCGTGGCCACGCTCGAGGTGACGACCGGGCTGGGCTCGCCGGCCGTCAGTGGCCCGTCGCCCCGGTAGTGGGCGACAGCCGAGAGCGCCTGGCCCTGCCAGGTGCCCCAGGTCGTGCTGGCGGCTGTGGCCGGCACCGAAGCCCCTGAGGTGACCGGCACCAGGAGCGCCGCCGTGGCCAGCGCCAGGCCAGCCACGGGTATGCAGATGGGTCGTTTCAGCATGTTCCCCCCTTGACCGCTGTTCCCCGCGCCCGCCTGGTGGGCGCCTTCAGCGGGGCAGCGTATCTGAGGTGACACGGCAATTGCAGAGCTACCGGGCAATGATCTGACGCCGCCGCTTCAGCCGGGCGTTCAGCCCCCTGGCGGGAAGCCGGCCGTCAGGCCGGGGCCCGGCCGCGAGGCACCGGGAGGAGGCCGTCGGTGAGCAGCGTCGGGCTGATGCCGAGCGCGAAGGCCACCTCGACGAGCATGTCGACAGACAGGTCCCTCTGCCCCTGTTCGATCGCGTTGACGCACGCCTCGGTGTCCTCGATCGCCTGGGCCAGGCGCGCCGGGGTCCAGCCGATCGCCAGGCGCTGCGTCCGCACGCGCTTGCCGACAACCTGTGGCCATGTCAGGGGTTCCCAGGTGTCCGCCACGCCCGACCAACATAGATCGATCCGAGCCGGAGGAAAGTGGTCACCGGGAGCCAGCGAGGTCGGCGTGCTCCGAGTCTATGTGGGGTCCACCCTCAGGAACTCGGCACTGGTGGTGTGTAGTAGCGGTTCACTGCGCATCCTCGCGCACCGGTGGCCGGAGACGACCACGGCACTGCCCCTGATCTGGTCCGATGCCGGCAGTGCCGGGGACCGGCCAGCCGGTGAGCAGCACCGCGACGCGCTGTTCTCGCACGTTCGCCCGGCGGCGCGGGAACAAGCCTTGCCCTTCGGCCACACATCGTCGTCATGGCATGGGTGGTCCTCGGCCAGGGAGATGAGGGGAAGGGCCGATCGGCGCGGGATGGCTCGACACGGGGCCGAACGCCACGCGGCGCGTGGAGCGGGTACTGGCCGCCCTGGGTGACGAGGTGCGCACCCGGCGCCTGGTGGTGACCGACGCTGGCAGCGACGAGCGCATCGTGGGCTGCGCGGCAGGCGGGGTGGCCGAGCTCACGGTGGCCGTGGCGGGGGTGGGGCACAGGGACGCCCTGCCGCCGGCCGGGGGCGCAGGGAAGCCACCAATCCGTTCTGACGCCGCGGGCGGAACTACTCGTGCGTCAGGCCACCTGCACGGCGTCCCTAAGCCGGGCAGGGACTTCTTCGGGGAACGAGACGACGAGGTGCCGACCGAGGGCGTTGGCAACTCGGGCAAGGGTATCGATGCGGTTGCGGGCCCCTCCACCCTCCTCGAGGCGGGAGATGACCGACTGCGTCGTTCCCATCCGCTCGGCAAGCTCGCGCTGGCTGAGCCCGGCCTCGGTGCGCAGGTCGTAGATGAGCTGGCCCAGCGCGAGATCCTGCTCGACACCTGCCCGTCTCTCGGGCGTCGGCTCTCGACGCCTCTTCTTCACGTCGTCCCAGCGGGAGTAGTTGGCCATGTCCCTCTCCTTCACGGATTCCTTCGGGCGCAATCCTCGGCCGCCCTGCGTGCCCTGGCGATCTCGGTACGCTCGTTGTCGCGTTGCTTGCGGAAGGTGGTGAGCAGCACCACCCGACCGTCCTTGGTGAACCGGTACGTGATCCGGCGAGCGGTCGGGCCGAGCGTGAAACGCAGCTCGAACAGCCCGCCGCCAAGGCTCTCGGACAACGGCATGCGCGCCGACGGGCCGAGGGCAGCAAGCCGGTCGATCACCACGACCACCCGATCCCACTCGTCATCGCCGAGCGAGTCCATCCAGCCGACGATCTCGTCGTGAAGCTCGACAACGACCACACGAACAATCATAGCGTTCCTACGATCATCTCATGGTAGCGATCATGGAAGTGGCCGGTGACCGCCACCCGCCGACGCCCCACACGCTCGCTGCGGGGCCACCTCCGCCCCCACCGGGCGTCCGGCACCGGTGTTCCCCTACGGGTTCCGGGCCTGGGGCCCTGGAAGAACCAGTTGCGCTGAGCTTCTGAAGCGGGCCTGGCCAAGAAGCTCGGCCACGTGGCGCACGTCGGCGCCGGCGTCGAGCATGAGGGTTGCGGCTGAGTGCCTGAAAATATGGCAGCTCCCGCGCTTTTGCGGCACGGCGGCCCGCACGTAGCCGGTGACGGTGCGCGAGAGGATGGTGTTGCCGAGCCTGCCGCCGGTGGCGCTCAAGAACAGCATGCCCCGGTCGGGGGTGGGCGCGTAGCGCGGGCGGACCTCGTCGAGGTAGCGGCGTACCCAGTCCCGGGCGCTCACCCCGATCGGGACGTGGCGGTCCCGGCCGCCCTTGCCCCGGCGGACGAACAGCGTCCCCCTGGCGAAGTCGATGTCCTGGCAGCACAGCGCGGCCAGCTCGGCCCGGCGGATGGCCGTGGAGTAGAAGACCTCGAGCATCGCCCGGTCCCGCAGGCCGAGCGGGGTGGTGGTGTCGGGGACCAAGAACACGGCCATGGCCTCTTCGGCGCTGAGGGTCGCTTCCATCAAGAGCGCCAGCTTGGCGTCGTCGTGCGCGGACCCGATGTGCTCGATCCCCACCACCTGGCGGCCCTGCTTGTGCACGATCTGCACCGCGCGAGCACCCGAGGCAGTGGGCACCTTGCGCACGAACGAGGCCATCGCGCACGCTACCAACCCCCTGGATTAGTCACCCCGAAACGCCACCGCCCTGCGTATCCCCCAGGTCACAGTCTCATGGCCGCTGAGAAGCGAAGTACGTGGCACGAGTCAGGCCAGGCGTTGGTATCAGGCGGTGGGGTGCTCGTCAGCCACCGTGAGCCCGGCTCCACACCTCGGTCCGCCACACCCCGCCCACACCTTCGGTGGCCCGCAGCGTGGCCACCGCGTCGCCGCCGGCGAACAGGGACAGGCCGACCGTCGAGCCGAGGTCCGGGTCGCCCCCGGCGGTCAAGAGCACCGCCGGGGATCGGTTGTCCCCGGCGTCGAGGGTGACGCGCACCTCGGCCACCCCGGAGGAGAGCCCGGCCACGATGCGCTCGCGGCCCGCCTCGTCACAGATCACCAGGCGCCTGGCGCGGATCTCCTCGGCGCAGATCACGCCCTCGGGGCCGGCCGGGCACACGGTCGGCAGGCGGGCGGGGCTCGGTGCTCCCTCGTCGGACATGGCGCCTCCTTGGCGGGCGCCGTGCCGGCACCCGCTGTCCCGGCCCCGACCAGTACCCATCGTCTATGGACCCGAAGTCATAGCCGTCGTCAGATGACGGCGCAATGGGCACCACCCCCTCCCCCTTCCCCGCCGCCCAGGAGTTCGGTGCCAGGGTGCGCCGGCGGCGCACCGCCCTCGGCTGGTCGCTCGAACGCCTGGGCGAGGAGGCCGGCCTGCACTGGACCTACGTGGGCTCGGTGGAGCGCGGCGAGCGCAACGTCAGTCTGCGCAACATCCTGCGGCTCGCCGGCGCCCTGGGCGTCGATCCGGGCGCGCTGGTGAAGGGACTGCGGGGGTAGGGGGCGGGGACGTTCGCTCAGTCCGGTGGACCTTCCAGCGGTCGGTCGTTTGCTTGCGCCGCTTCCAGTCGTCTCTTCGCTACGAGGTGGCGGCAAGTTGACCTGATACCAATACTTCCTACAAAGACGGCAACACCAGTAACTATAACTGAAACTGCAAACCCTCCGACATCGTGACTCGGTGGCTCACTTACCATTCCGTATACCCCAAAACCGAGAGCGATCAATACAAGGAGGTTCGCCTGACGTAGAACTGCACCGAAGGTGCGGGTCCCAACTAGTCCGGACTCCTCAAATGCTTTTCTACGCTCACTCCGCTTGCTCATTATCCACTCTCGGCTTATGGAGTAGGCGGGAACTTACACCCCACAAATCCCCCAAATCCGGCAGCGATTGCTTGCGAACCCCCGTAGGACAATGTCCCAAGGGTATCAATAAAGATGGCATCGCCGCCTCCACTTGCAAGAGTCAGAATCGCCATTCCTGCTCCTTGAACAATGCAGCTCTGATGGTTGTTCAACCACTGTGCGGTGGGATTCTGAGTCGCGACCGAATGGATATCGTGATAGGCAGACCCAGCCGCCGTTGCTACGGCGTGTCCGACATTATCAACTGCTGATACTGCAGCGTTTCCGATACCGCTGAATATACTCGATGCCGACGGCTCGCTTGTCGTCGTTGCCGACGACGCCACGGGTGGCATTAGGCCGCCCCCCAGCAGTGTCGGTCCCTGGCTCGCGCTTCCCAACGCCGCGATGAACTCGAAGTACTGGATCGTTGTCTGTGTCTGGTAGGACAGCCAGGACAAGAATGTGCCGCACTTCCCGTTGGGTGCCCCGTAGTTTGTTCCCTGGAAGTAGTGCGAAGTGTAGCCAGAGTGACCCTTGTAGTTGTCGACGCAGTACCAGCCCTTGAGCCCCAGCGGGTCCGACTCATTCAAGGGGTCCCCGTTGGCGAACGCGTAGGGCTGATGCGTGCTCCCGAGCATCGGGTCCACCGACAGAAATTCCGCGCTCGTCGGTGTGTAGTAGCGGTTCACCATGTAGTCGAGCCCACTTGCTGTCGTGTACGTCCCCTGGAAGCCAAAGGGCGTTGCCTTGCTCCCCTGCTGGATCTCCTGCGTTCCATACGGTGAGTACGCAGCTTCTTCCTGCAGACTACCCGACGAACTGAACACGGTCTGGACCCCTGTGGGGGTAGAGCTGAGGAAGCTCGCCGCCCCAGTGGTGAGGTTGATCTGTTCCACCGGGGCCGTGCCCGAGGGGCCGTAGATGTAGGCGTACGTCCCGTCGTCGATGTCCTGCGGCGTGGTGCTTGTCACCGTGTCGTAGGTGAACGCCAGGGCCGAGCCCGACGGTGGCGTCTCCTTGGTGCGCAGCCCTGTGCCGTTGTACCGGTAGGTCGTGGTCCCACTGGGCGGTGCTGTGCAGCCGGCAGTGGCGTCGGTCGTCGGTCCCGACCAGCAGATCTGGTTGTAGTGGTTCCAGCCGTACGAGGTGGCGTTGGCCGGCGCCGCTGTGCAGGGGCCGGTGCCCGTGCCGGGCGCCGACCAGCAGCGGTCGCCGTCCGCGTTGTAGCCGTAGTAGGGGGAGTAGCTGACATCGCGTGTGGTCAGTGTGATGGGAACGACGGCTGTCTCATCCTCCACGGCCACGTACAGCCGCTTGCCGTTCGATGTCATGCCGAGACCGAAGGCGCCTGTTCCAACGATTGCTGTTGTCGCCACCACGTCGCCGACCAGTGTGACCTCCGAGACTGATCCCGAAATCCAGTTGGTCACGAACGCCGTGGTGCCCGACGGTGTGAGCACGATGCCCCAAGGCCCTGTGCCGACGGTAACTGCTGCCTCCTTGGTCTTGGTCGCAAGTGTGACGGGCACGACTGTGTGCGATCCCCCGGCGACGTAGACCTTCGTCCCGCTCGGGTTGACGGCGATGCCCTGAGGCGAGATTCCCACTGTTATTGTCGACCCGGCCGTACCGTTCGCCAGTGTGATCGGCGTCACCGACTTGGAGCCGTTATTTGCCACGTAGGCCGTCGTGCCTTTCGATGTAATGACGATGGCGGTCGGGTCTATCCCGACTGTGACGGCTCCTCCCAGCGCTCCCGTCGAGAGTGTGACGGGCGTGACGTCGTCTGTCAGCTCGCTGGCGACGTAGGCCTTGGCGCCGTTGGGGGTAATGGCGATCGAGTCCTCGTCTGTTCCGAGTCCCGTAATCAATTTCTCCTTTTTCCCCGTCGATATTGTGATCGGCAGTATCTCGTGTGTCATAGCAATCGACACGTAGGCAGTGGTCCCGCTCGGGTTGATGGCGATGGCGGTCGGCCCGTAGCCCACTGTGGTGATCGACTTCGTCCGATGGTTCGCGCCTGTCACCACGGCCACGGTGCCGGGCTGGCCCCGCAGGAACCTGCCGAGGTCAACGACGTAGGTGGAGGAGCCGTTAGGCGCCACCGCCACCGCGATGGGGTTGACGCCGACGGAAATTGGCGACCCGACTGTTGTGATCCCCTTGCCGACGGGCTCTGTAATGGTCGGGGCGGTCTGGGTGGTCAGCTCCTCCAGTGTGTTGTAGGCGTCGGTCTGGGTGGGGCCGCTCGCCGGCGTGATCGAGGCGATAGTGCCGTTGGCGTTGTAGGAGAAGGTGTCCTTGGTACTCGCTGTAGGCGAGGTCGGGGCGCTGGCCGTGGCCACCCTGCCGTAGCCGTTGTAGGTGTCCGACGGGGAACTGAAGCCGTGGAGCCCTGTCACCGAAGAGAGCTGGGTATCGTTGTTGATCCCGTAGCTGTCGGCGACCGAGCCGAGTGCCGGTCCGGTGTAGTCCTCGGCGGTGAGGGCGCCGGCTGTGTCGTAGTGGTAGGTGAGGGACTCGCCGGTCGTGGAGGGGTAGGTGATCTCTCCTACCTCGCCCTTGGGTGTGTAGCCCGAGTACGAGGTGGCGTTGCCCAGCCAGTCGGTCGTCTTGTCCAGCTCGCCGGCCCCGTTGTATGTGTGGGTGACCACGGTGTTTGTGGCTGACGGGCTGTCGGCGCAGTTGGCTCCGGACTTGACCGGGTAGGCGATGCAGGCGACCTGGCCGGCGTCGTTGTACTGGTAGGCGGTGGTGCGGCCGTTGTCTGTGGTGGCCGACAGCAGGTGGCCACTGGGATCGTAGGTGTAGTGGTCGGTGACCGCGTTGGCCGTGCCGTAGTTGTCGGTCATGGTCGTGCGCTCGCCGGCCGCGTTGTAGGTGTACTGGGTAGCCCCTGTGGCCGAAGGCGGCGTGCAAACCTGGAGCCAGACCACGGGGGCCACCATGCACAGTTCGTCGTTGGCGTTATAGGCAAGGGCGGTGACGTGGCCTTCCGTGTCCTTCTCGAACATCAGTTGGCCGTCGGGCCGGTATGTGTACGTGATGGCCCGCGGGTCCGCGCCCCCCGCGCCGTAGGTCATCTTGGAGGGCTGGGTGGGGAAGTCGGTGTTCCCGTATGTGTACGTGGTCGTGGTGTCGCTCGGATCGGTGGTCGAGGTGACCTGACCGTCGGCGCCGTAGGTGGCCCATGTGTCGCCTGCCACCCGGCTTGTACAGGCACCAGGGCTGACCGGTCCCGAGATGCAGGTCTGGCCGTAGAGGGTGTAGGCGGCGTAGGTCATCTCGTCGCCCATCGGGTCGGCGGTCTTCGTGGCCTTGGTCGGGTAGACGGGGTCTGCGTAGGTGTAGCTGGTGGTCTGGCCTTCCTGGTTGGTGACGGTGGCGGGGGCCGACGTTGTCGCCAGGTAGGTGGTGGAGACAGAGCCCGACGGGCGGGATGTGCAGCTCCCTGTGACCTTGGCCGCGCCCACATGGGTCCAGCAGGCCCGGTTCTCCTTGTCATACGCGGTGGTGGTCACCCCCGACGGCGTGGTCTCGGTCAGGACGTTCCCATCAGCGTCGTAGGTGTAGGCGGTGGTGAGGCTGTCGGGGGCCACCGTTGTCTGGACCAGGCCCGAGGCCCGGTAGGTGGTGGTGGTCTCATACGGGTTGGAGCCGAACGCCCCGTGGCCCTGGCCGTCGGGGGGGATCACGTCGGTGACCCGGCCGTCGAGGTCGTAGTCGTAGGTGGTGGTCTCCACTGTCCCCGTGCCGTAGGCGACTGTCTTCTGGGTAAGGTCGCTTTGTGGGTTGTAGCGGTAGGCGGTGGACCCGGCCGGTGCCCCCGAGGGTGTGCTCCCGCCGTTGGCGCATGTGCCGCCACCGCTCACGCTCGGCGGCGCTGTCCAGCACAGCAGGCCGTTATCGTAGTAGCCGTAGTGGGTGACGTTGTCCGACTGGTCAGACGCGCTCAGCCGTTGGCCGTCGGCGTCGTAGGTGTACCTGGTGGCCCACGTCGGCGGGCTGGAACAGGTGGCCGACGGCGATACGCTTGTCTCGGGCCCAACCGACCAGCACAGTTCGTTGAAATCGTTGCCCCCCGTGTCGTTCCACAGCTCGTGGGAGGTGCCGCCGTTCGGATCGGTGTAGGCCACCACGTCGTCGGCGGCGTCGGTCACGATCGTGGCCTGGGCGCCCTCGGGCATGTTGACGGTCTCTTTGTTTGTGCCGCCGGCCATGCCCCCTGTGTCGAAGAGGTAGTTGAACCCCCAGTCCGCGCCGCTCGTACAGGTGTTGGTGCCCGGGCCGTAGCAGTCGGTGAGCAGCACCCCACCCTCGTAGTAGTCCCGGTCGGTCTCCCCGTCGTCGTAGGTGACGGTCGTCGCCTGCGAGGCGTCTGTCTTGAAGCAGCCGCTCAGGGTGGCACACTTCGTTGTTGTGTACGAGTAGGTCGTCTCCTGGTCGTTCGGGTCGCTGAGCTCGGTCACCATGCCCGTGGCGTAGACGATCTGCGAGGTGTTCCCGTCGGCGTCGGTGATCGAGGTCAGCTCGTTCTTGTAGCCGGTGCCCTGTGTGCCCCCTGTGGCGGCGTAGCCGTAGTGGGTGACGTCGCCTGTGGGGTTAGTGACCGAGGTGAGGTCGGCGTCCCCGTTGTGGCCCAGTGTGTACCCCGCCCCTGTGGGGGCGAAGACGCTGGTGGCCACGCCCAGGCCGTCGATCTCGGTCACGATCCGCCGTGTGACGCCGTTGCTCTGTGCGACCAGGTCGTTCTCGATGTCGCAGGTGGTTGTTGTCGGCCCGACGTTCGGGCACCCTGTGTGGCCCTTCGACACGCCGTGGGCGATGGCGACGGCATCGGGGTTCTGGAGGTTGCCTTCCTCCGTGAGCTGGCCGAACTGGTCGAACGTGAGCAGTTCGGTGCCCCCGTCCACCCGGAGGTGGTATGTGTGGAATGTGGTCGAGGTTCCGACTGCCGCGTTCACCCGGCTCGCCGCGCAGTAGGCGACGGTGCTGCCGGGAACGGTGGTCTTCTGCCAGTCAGGGTAGAAGCCGTCTTTCCACGGGCACTCGTCGGCGTCGATGTCCCCGGTCGTTGTCCCGATGGCGTGGAACTCCAGCTCAGACCCGTTGGCCTCGTTGACCTGGATCGCTGTCTTTGTGTTGCTGTTCACCAGCGACGCCGAGAGGGCCGACTGCCAGCCCCAACCGAAGGGGCCGGGGTCCTCGTAGGGGTAGCCCGAGGGGTCGAGGCCCTCGGAGATCGCCCGCTGGGCGTCGTAGGTGAGGTCGAGGCCGAATGTGCCCGCTGCCGTCGGGACCGAGAAGAGGTCGGCGTGGGTGGTGAAGTCCCCCGTGGCCGGGTTGACCGGCTGGCCCTGTTGGATGCTCTCTGCGCTGTCCTCGCCGATCAGCGATGTGGCCGTGCACGAGACGCACTTCTCCCCCGGGTTGCCCCCGCCCCACTGCTCGCCGGGCAGGTAGGTGGCGAAAGAGCCGGACAGGCTGCCGCCCGACCCTGTGGTGGCCCCGCTCACCTGGGGGGCCACGAGCACCACCGGGAGGCAGACCCCGACCACCAGGGCCACCGCGACCGGGCCGAGGAGGTAGGGCGCCCACCGGGCGCGGCGGGACCTGCGATGCGGCCGCTGCTGCACTGCACTGCCTCCTTTATGCCTACGTTGCGTTGTGCGGGTCCCGGTCACGACTGGGGCACCGCGGTCACGGCCCACGCCGGGGCATTGGCTGTGGTGGGGTTGGCAGACGCGGCCGTCACCGGCCCGGTGCCCGAGGTGCCCACCATCACGCAGTCGTCGCTCGTCGGGCACGAGAGGCCGGCGATGGCCGACACCCCGCTCGGGGACGGGGCGGCCTGCCAGGTCTTGCCGCCGTCACGAGTGGAGAGGAAGGCCGCCCCCTTTGTCACCTGTGCGTGGGGGCCGCCGGCGAAGCAGCGTGTGGTGCCGGGACAGCTCACCTGGTCGACGGCCGCGGTGCCCGCCGGCAGGGTGACCGGGCTCCAGGTGGTGCCCCCGTCGGTGGTCTCGATCTCCTGGCCCGGGACTGTGGGGTCGTAGGCGCCCTCGGTGTTCGGGCCGACGGCGATACAGCGTGTGGCGGTCGAGCACGAGATCGAGAGCAGGGCCTGGATACCGCCCTTCACCGAGCCCACCTTCCAGGTGGTGCCCCCGTCGTCGCTCACCATGATGGCCGCCCCGACGGCGATACAGCGTGTGGCCGTCGGGCATGTGACCGCCCCCAGGCCCGGGGTGTTCTCGGGCATGGTGACCGGGGTCCAAGAGTCCCCGCCGTCGGTGGAGCGCAGCACCACCCCGGCGTAGGGTCCCGCCGGCGTGGGGGCCACCCCTGCCGTCAGGCACACCTTGCCGGTGACGCAGGTCACCCCGAGCAGGGTGGTGTCGCTCGGCGGGGTGTGCTCGGCCCAGTCCTTGCCCCCGTCGGCGGTGGTGAGGACGGCGCCCTCACCGACGGCCACGCAGTGTGTGGCGGTGTTGCAGGTGACGGCGTCCAAGGTGGCGGTCCCCGACGGCAGTGTCTGTGTGGCCCAGGTCGATCCGCTGTTTGTGGTGGCCGCCACCACGCCGTCGCCTTTGTCGTCGGCGCCCACGGCCACACAGTGCGAGTTGCTGGTGCAGGCGACCGCGTTGTACGCCCCGTGGTCCTTGGTCGCCCCGCCCGGCGTGGGCAACTGGGGGGGACCCGTCCCCGACGGCACCGTGGTGCTGGTGGGGGTGCTCCCTGTCGCACCACCCGGCGCAGCGGTGGTCGTGGTGGTGGTAGCGGTTGTGGGCGGCCCGGTGGGCGCCTGCGTGGTCGAGGTCGGTGACGCCGTCGTTGTGATCGTGGTGGTGGGTGGGGCCGGCGTGGAGAAGGCACGCGAGACCTCCAACCCGATGGTGGTAGCCGCCGCCACGACGACCACGACGACGACCGTGGTGACAGCGAGCGCCCGCCGGGTCATCCGGCCCACCCGGCGGCCGAGGGCGCCCAGCCGGTACCGGCCGCCACTGGGTGCCGGGGCGTCCGGCGGGACTTGAGGGTCGTCGGGGATCTGGGGGTCGGTCATGGCACGCTCCTCGGTGCAGTGAGGGAGAGGGTGGGGTGGGGTGGGGTGGGGTGGGGGGTCAGGCCACGGCGGCGATGGCCGTGATCGGGGCGGGGAGGGACGTGCCCCCCATCGAGCCGTAGAAGGGGAATGTGTCCTTGCGCAGGGCGAAGACCCCGCCTGTCGTGGTGGCGAGCCAGTAGCCGTTGTTGGCGTCGGGGGCGGCGATGCCCACCACGGCGCCGCTGGCGCTGATGCCTGTGTTCTGGAACGAGCCGTGGAATGTGGCGAAGTGGAAGGCGTAGACCCCGCCTGTCGATCCGGCCATCCAGTAGCCTGTGGTGCCGCTCGGCCCCTCGCCGACCATGCCCACGACGTTGCTC
>JASHWO010000297.1 GCA_030044045.1 Acidimicrobiales bacterium | reverse complement strand
CCGTATGACCACGCCATAAGCCGACCGTAGGTGCGGAACAGGGTCGTCCGGGTGTACTCGGCCAGGGTGGCATCGAGGTGACGGCGTCCGAGGATCGGAATTCGGTCGAGGCCGTCGCGTCGGGGGTGGCCGGTCACGTGTTCGCAGACGGCATCGGTCCGGGATACGCGGACGGGCGTCCTTTACGGCCCGGCCGCCGTCGGCTTGGAGGACTTGTCGACGGTTCATGGTCTACAGGAGCTTGACGTCAAGGTTGGCAGCAACGGTGTCCACGAGCGCGGTGACCTCGTGGAGGAAGCTGTTCTGGTCCGGCGACGGCGTTACCGTCGGAATCGGAGCAGCCCGGTCGTATACGTCGCCGGAGATGATCCGCGCCCGGCGGAACGTCGATCCGCCGCCGAACTCGGCATACGCGTCCTGCCACGCCTTTCTGCGGTCGGCGTTGATGCGCCGGGAGCACAGGGAGGTCACCTCGCGGGAGATCTCCTTTGCCAGGGCGTCGATCATCAGCTGTTTGTCGTCGTCGGTTGGCTCCGGACCTTCCCACCGGACCGGCTGCTGCAACATGCGGTAGATCTGGCCGTCGAGCTCGCGCTTCAACTCGCCGACGGGCTTGAGGGTGTCGTACTCGTCGGCGAACCCCTCTGCGAACCGCCGGGAGAGGGCCTTGATTCGGGTCCAGTGCTCCTTTGGGTGTCCAGGCGCATAGGCGATGCCGAGGAGACCGGTCCAGTGCTCGTGAAAGGACGTCGCGGCCTCGCGGACAGCGAGGACGAGGTTGATCCTGTCGTACACCGGCCGCGTGTCCGTCGTCTCGGCCTCATCGGTGATGTGCTCGATGGCGTCGAGCAGGGCCTTCATCTGTTCGATCGTCCGGCGGTCGGGCTTCTTCGTGACGTCGAGGGTCTCGTCGATGCCCCCCAGGAAGAAGCAGGCCCGGTCGATCCGCTGGTGCAGGATGCGCTCGGCGAAGGGACCAAGGTCCTCGCCGACTGCCTTGAGGACGTTGTCGACCGACGCCTTCACGTGGGTCTGGCGATCTGCGACAGACGGTAGGTTGTCGCCCTTAACCATGTCGAAGTGCGTGAAGGTGACCAGCAGCTTGCTGGCGTTGCCCGACGTCACGACGGCCTTCATCGCGGCGACTGGTGCAGCCTGCATCGGCTGTGCCGCGTTGTCGACGAGTAGCACGGCATCGACGACCTCGATGCGCCTCGACACTGCGGTCGAGAGTGCGGCGGCGGACGTAGCCGTGTGACCCAGTCCTTCGCCGTCGATGAGGACCAGCCGCAGTGGCTCGCCGTCACCCCACTTCGGCGTGAACGGGCCAGCCACGCGGATCCCGTTCACCAGGGGAGTGAGCAGGGACCCGAACAACGGCGCGTAGTTGCTGGAAAAGCGGGTCACGGCCTTCACGAGGTCGGTGCGATCCTCGGTCGCCCACGACCAACTGATCGGCCATCCCTGCCGATTCTTGGCGACCGTGCCGGTGCCTAGGAGATCGAACCTCCGCTCGATCTCGTCGAAGAGGCTGTCGACGATTGCGTGGAAGCGTTCGTCACCGCGAAGCTCAGAGTCGAGCCACTCCTCCCGCAACTCTTCCAGGACCCGCTCGTCGCCGTCATCGGTGACCAACTCGCGAAGTTGGTCCTCGTACGCCTCGACCAACGTACGCAGGTTGGTGAGCGCATGGGTGATCACGGCCTCCGTTGCGGAGAGGTCGATCAGTTCGCTCGCGGACTCGTCGTCTCCCGGCGCATCGTCCTCGTCCTCGTCCTGGTCCTCGACAGTCGACGTCGCACGGCCGAGGATGTAGCTGAACCGGAACCGTTGATTCGGGTGGTCGAGGAGTCGGCGTCGCTGGTCCTGCTCTGATGCATCGCGCAGGATCGCAAGTGCTGCCTCGGAGACGCACTCCGTCAGATAGTCGATCACCTCGTCTCGTCCAACGAACGTGACCGCGGCGCGGAACATCGGATCGGCGTGGAAGATCAGCTCGGCATCGGCCACGGTCGTCTTGGCGGTCGAAGTCGAAGGGAAGCGCTCCGTATCCGGATCCGTGCCGAGGAGCTGTCGGACCAACGTCGTCTTTCCGGCGCCCGTCGTCCCGAGCATCAGCACGGACCGATACCCGGCCTCCTGGTCGGGGAGCGGAAGCATCTCGTTGCGCAGGACCTCCGGGTCATGAGCGGACGGCTCTATGCCGTCGTAGAAGACGTCGAGGATCCGCTCGTCGAAGCGCACAGCTAGGCCGACCCGAGCGGCCGGTTCCCACAGCTCAGGGCGCCGCAGGATCTCGTTCAACTCCGCCACAAGCTGGGTCGCCAGGTTCTCGTCGTTGGTGCCGAGGCCACGGCGTACCCGGCGCCCGGGCTTGCCCGCGCCGTCCAGGCGGACGGGGTGTCGGAAGATCACCGCCCATCCCTCCCGACCCTGCGACTGGCTCTTTGATGCGGTGTAGTACTTGGCCACGGGGCCCCCTCTCGTTGTTCCAGCGTTGTTCCAAAACCATCCTCCCACGATCGGCGTGAGGGCGCAAGGCGTCTGGAACAACCAGGGAACAACCGAGTTAGGACCACGACCATCCGGCCCGCGAGGGCTCGGAGACGTCTGCACTGGAGTACCCAGCCGGATCCAGCGGCGACGGACGGCCACATAGGCGGCGTACCCGGAGGCTCGGTTAGATGCGGTTAGATGAGCGTGGCTCTACCTGTCGCCGGGAAGCGATCGGCGTCTCGGAGACGGTGGCGAGATGAGCGGTTGTGGGTCACGATGACACGGTGATTACCGTTGCCTCCCACCCACCGGATCTCGCCTCTTGGGATCAGGCTGAGGACCCGTACTACCTGGAGGTGTTCGGGGAGACGGAGCCGGTGCTGGACATGACTCACGCCGAGGTGCTCCCACCGGGGGGATCCACGGCGCAGACGACCGCGGCGACGCCGGTCTACGAGTACTGGTGGACGATCGGTCACGGGGGCACCAAGCCCGAGCACCGTCACCTTTTCGAGGGCCGTAAGAACCTGGACCTGTGGCACCGCCTCGAGGACATCGCCGCCCGGGTGTACCTCTACTTCCCGATCGCTGGCGGCTGGCGAGTACAAGAGCTGGCGGCGAGCGCCAAGTACCTCGCCCCGGTCGCCCACCAGTCCGCCTGGACCGAGAAGGCAGCGGCGGAGTGGCAACGGATGCAACCGATCGTCGCCGGTGCCGGCCAGGTGGCCTCGGCTCTCGGCGTGGTGCCCGTGGCGGGGACGGTCGCTGCCGGCGCGGCCCCAGTCCTGTCGGCGGTGTCGAAGCTGCAGTTCGGCAGCGTGCCGCAGGACGTGAAGGGCTTCGACTGGTACGTG
Organism: Acidimicrobiales bacterium; assembly: GCA_030044045.1. The sequence goes on along the minus strand of JASHWO010000297.1, from coordinate 17,762 downwards.
GAGAAGGTGACCTTCGGCGCCGCCGCTGGACACGGCGTTATGCAGGGCGTCGTGTGGGCGATCCCCAAGGAGATGTTCGAGCACCTCGGCGGACGGCTCACCGGCAGCTTGGCGGTCAGCTTCGTTCCGACCTCGTCCGGCCATTCAAGTGAGTGGAAGCCTAAGACTCTTCCCATGTTGGCCCACGCGGTGGTCTACGCCGACGGCGAGCACTCCTGGGTGCCGGCGCAGAACAAGTTCGTCGAGCTGACCCTCTCACCGAAGCAGCCGGCGGCGTGAGGTGGCTCGTCACTTCCCACCGGCCGCGGGCAGGGGGCGACGTACGGCCGATGCCACCAGGTATTGCTCCGCCTTTGCCCTCGATGATGTCTCGTCGACAAGGTCTCGAGTTCCTGGATCGCCACGGCGTAGCGCGCCAGGTGTCCAGCATCAGGACGTGAGGCACCCGCTCTTCTGGTCAGCGGGCATCCTTTCGGGATGTTGCGATCTCAGAGTGCGCGGATCTGCTCGGTGGCGGAGAGTGCCACCAAGCTGAAGACGAGCCCGAGCATGGTGCGGATGCTCATCAGTATCGGCGACCTGCCAGGCGTCCGGATGGGCGGAGGTCGGATCGTGGTCGGGTCGAGCCGTCTCGAAGAGTGGATCGCGTCGAAGATGGCCGACACCTCGACGCTGGTCACGCCGAAGTCCGGTCAGGAGCTGATCGCGACGGTTCTCGAAGCGAAACATCACACGGTCGTCCTGTACCCCTCGGTGACCGTCCGAGGATTGTGGCGTCGAGCCATCTGGCAGGCCTCGAACGAGAAGCTGGTCCCGGCTGGTCTCTGCCTCCGCTACGCCGGCCGAGACGACGGCGCGTTGGTCGTCTGGCTTGCCCCGGCCACCGAGAAGCCGCCGAGAGAACCTGCTCCCGTCATCGAGGTCCCGTCCGTTCTGGTCAGACGGCATCCCGTGGTGGCGGCGACCCGGGCGGTCCTGACCAAGGCGCGCTCGGACCGGCGAGGCAATCCTTCGGTGATCGACCCCCGCAGGACCGCGCACGGGCCTGGACTGATCTCGACGACGGTCACCGTCGACCTGGTGCCCAGAGCCCTTCGGATCGCCCAGGCACTGCTGTCGGCGGCCGAGGCCCGCGGTTGGGAAATCGACGCGACCGAGGCGGTATCGGTGGCAGTCGGGGACTTTTGCTATCGGGTGGAGATCGAGGAGGTCGTCAAGAGGGGGCCGCACCAGCCGACGCCCGCCGAGCTACGGGCGAGGTCGTACCCGCCGTCCTACGACTACATACCTACTGGCCTGCTGAAGCTGTCGCTGCCGGCGTCCTACGGCGAGCGTTCGTCGTGGAAGGACGGGGCCAGGCAGCGCTTGGAGGACCTGCTGGGCGAGGTCGCCCTCGCCATCGGTCAGCGCGCCGAGCGCGACGAGGCGGCCCGGGAGAAGGCGCGCGCCGACGCCAAAGCGCAGGCCGAGGCACACGAACGGGCACGGCAAGAGGCCAGACGACGACTCCGGGAGGAGCAGCTGGGCCGTATCCTCGATGAGCGGGTCGCCAGCTGGGAGCGGGCGGAACGTATTCGTCGCTGGCTCCGGGCGGCGGAGGATCAACTCGAAGGCCACGATGTCGGAGATGGAGTGCAGGAGTGGTTGGCCTGGGCGTCTGACTACGCCGACCAGATCGACAGCCTGAGCCCGGTTGCCGGCATGCCCGTTCTGGCCGAGCCGACGTCGTTCGATCTGGATCGGTACCTCTCATCGAGGAGGTGATCTCCGACAACCAGGACCTTGGGCGAGCCGCTCCAGCAGACGGAAGCGCGTACTCGGTGAATGAGGGCTCGAAGGGCCGCCCGCGCCGCGAAAGAGCAGGTCAGCGCCCTAGGCGCTGCATAACGCAGACTCGCCCACCACCGTCTACGCTACAAGAGAGGCCTGGACGTCCATCGCCTAGCGATGTCACCTCCACCTCACCCTGGCTGACGCCAGGGTGCTGGTCGACCTCCTGGGGACCGGCGACCTGTTGGACGAGGCGATCGGTGACCGCACCTTCAAGACGAGGAGCTCGGACGAGCTGTTCCACCTCCGCCTGGTGTTCTCCTGGGCCAAGAAGGCCGGCGTCCTGCGGGTGGCGCACGGAAAGGTGGTGGCCATCAAGCAGGGACGGGGATTGGCAGACGACCTCGCCGGCTCGTTCGACCGGGTCGTGGACGGGCTCCTGGCCGCCGGCCCGCTGAGCGCCCAGCGCTGGCGGGACGGATGGTTCGCCAGGCCCGATGTCGACCAACTGCTCGACCAGGAGTGCCTGCAGCTCCTGGCTCTGCCGTACGTGGCAGGCAAGCCGTTCCCGATCGAGTTGCTGACAGCGCTGGCCGCGGAGATCGTCCTCGATCAGTTCACCTTCCCGCACCAGGGCCGAGAAGGGGTGGAGAAGCTGCTTGCCCATGACGTCGTCGACCTGATGGACGTGTTCACCCTGGCTGGGGTGGTCCGCCGCGACGGCGTCGACCATCCCGACCCCAGCCTGCCGACCGCGGCCGACCGCGGCCGGCCCGGCGGGACGGTCGATCTGACCGCGGCCGGGTGGTCACCGTCCGCCGGTTGCTCGCCGAGGCCGGATGGGGCCCCGGCGGCTGGCTGGCTTGCCGACGCCAGCGCCACTGAGCTGCTCGTCGGGACCGACGCCGACAACTACCCGACGTTCCGGGCTGAGCTGGCAGCATGGCGTGACCGGCGAACGCCCGAGGAGGCCCTTGCCGACCTGGCGACGGCTGCTCGGGAGATCGACGATCCAGCACTCCGGTGGCTGGCGCTGGCCGCGATGGCCGATATCGATGCCGGGGCGGCGACGCCGCATGTCCGGCACCTCGCGTCGGAGCCGTCGACCCGTGGCATGGCGCTGTGCTGGCTGGTCGATCAGGGCAGGAGGACTGGAGCGTCCTGTCCGACCGGTCGAGCCCGGGGCCGTCCGTCGACGCGCTGGCGTGTCGCCTGGTGAGCGACGGCCCGGAGGGACTGTTCGACACCCTCGACCTGGCCGGGAGCCATCAGGCGCAGGTGGAGAGGTGGCCGGCGCACTGTGGCGGTCGCCGTCGGGAGTGACCGAGCTGGTGCTGGCTGCCGTCGACAAGGTGCACCCTTCGAAGGCGGTCGCCAAGGCAGCCCGGACGGCAGGCTGGGACGCGACCGCTGCCTACCGGCTGAGGTCGACCACCCGGAGGACGTCGAGCGCGGCAGGAGCCGCCGCGAGAACGCGTCGCACCGCGGACCCGGTGAGCCGGCAGTACGCCTCGAGGTGTCCTTCGGTGACGGTCCGTTCGACGCCCACGACCAGCTCGCTGGGAGGCAGCGCCCGATGCTCGAGGCTCTGGACGGCGATCTCCAGGCTCTTCTCCCGGAGCTCCGAGAGCTGCCGCACCTCGCCGTTCTTCACCGACACCAGCGCCCGGCGTGAGCCGCGGCGGGCCACGCCCCGTACGTGACCGATCCCCACCACGAAGCGGACCGGCGCCCACCCACGCTCGGCGAGCTTCAGGATCTCCGCTCCGGATAGGCCCGTAGTGAACGGGTCCTCCGCGCTCGGCGTGCCCGGGGTGGTGACGGCCGTGCCGCCGGCCGACACCTCGACCACCGGGTACTCCGATCCGCGTTCCGTCCCCAGGTGGCGCGTCACCAGGGTGATGCCGACCACGCCGTGCGCCCCGAGCGCCTTTGCTTCCTCGAGCAGGTCCGACAGCACCGTGTCGACCAGGTGGAGCTCGCGCTGTTCGTGCATCGCGAGCTCCCACGTCCAGCCGATGTGACGGGCGGTCCGATCGTCGGTGCCGACCCTCCAGTCGTGGACGTACCCGCCGTGCCGGCGGGCGGTCACGGGGTCGTCCAGCGACGTCTCCTGCCATTGGCTCCCGGGAGGGGGCGGTGCGGTCGATCTCCTGGCGCTGCGTGGTGCCAGCGCCACGCCCCACGAGTTCGCCGACCCGATCACCACCCCGAGGGACGAGAACCCGAGCCGGCGGAGGGCCGCCTCCTCGCCGATGGCCTGCTTGGAGGACCAGACCTTCATCTCTCCGGTGATCCGACGCTGGGCCGCACCGGGCAGTGCGCTCGACCGGGTCGGTGCAGCAGCACGGTCGGGAGAAGGCGTGGTGCTCACCCGGGGGCTCCACCGCTCGTGCGCCGGGAGCTGCCGTGAAGGACGGCAGGGTCGGTGGCCGTCCGGAGGTCACAGACGGACACGACCGCCCGTGACCGTCCGGGGCGTGGCTCGCCACACCGTCGGATGGCGGTGCCCATACAGAAGAACTCGACGGCCCTGGATCCCCACACCTGGGCGCGTTCCGAGGTCGTCACGCCGACCACGCCGTCGCCGCCCGAGGCGAGCGCCTCTGCCTGGAGCCGTCGCATGGCCAGCTCGCGAGCCTGGTACAGCGCCGCGGTGGAGGTGCCGAGCTCGCCGGTCGCCGTGAGGTTGCGCACCCACGCCCGGGGACGTTGCCGCGCCACGTGGTACACGCATACCCCCATGACCAGGTTGACCGGCTCGTAGCCCCCGTCCGCGAGCACGCTGAGCTCCTGGCCGGTCAGCCCGGCCACGAAGGGCCCCCCGGGTGGGGCATCGTCACTCGCTGCTGTCGCACGGGCGACGGCCGTGCCGACCGCCGCCACCCGTGCCAGGTGGTGCTGGTCCTCGAACGCGGCGATCTCCACCTGCGCACCGATCACGCCAGCCGCCCCGATCCGTGCCGCCTGGTCCCGCAGTCGCGCCGTCGACTGCTCTCGTGCCGCCAGGAGCGCCTGCGACAGCGGCACGAGCTCGGTGCTGGCCATGCGTGCGCCGACCACCCCCACGTGGAACACGGCGGCGCCCACGACCATGCCCAGCGGGACGTAGCCGGCGGCGTCGACCAGCAGCAGCTCGTCGACGCTGAGCGCCGAGGAGACCGGGCGGCGGGCCGTTCCGACCGTCGACGGCACCTCAGTGGTCCAGGGTCATGATCATCTGGGGCTTCGGCATCGAACGGTGGTCGGGCCGGGCGCGGACACCGGTCCCGACCGCCAGGAACTCGATCACGTGCGATCCGAGCATGTGGGACTTCTCCACGAGCTGCACCCCGACGATCCCCTCGGCACCGATGTCCATGGCGTCTTTCTGCATCCGTGTCATCGCCAGCTCGCGGGCCTCGTACAGGGCCTGGGTGGTCGACGGCGACTCTGCCGAGCGGGCCACTTGGCTGATGGCTCTCTTGGGCGAACGGTGCGCCACGTGGTAGACGCAGTTGCCGAGGACCAGCCCTACCGGCGCGTAGCCCATCTCGAGCAGCGTCCAGAAGTCCTGTCCCGAGAGGTCGCTGGTGAAGGGCTTCCCGGCCGGAGTCTTCCACCCCTCGCCCCCTGTCGCCGACACCGCCGTACCGACGGCGATGAACTCGGCCGATCGCCGGCCCCAGTCGTAGTAAGTGATGTCGAGACGCACGCCGACGATCCCGTCCGCGCCGAGCAGCTCGGCTTCGGCCTCCATCCGCTGCATGGCCAGCTCGCGGGCCGAGTACATCGCCTGGGTGTAGGTACCCATCTCCTGGTTCTTCGACCAGCGTCGCGTCGAGATCCCGACGTTGAAGATGGAGCTGCCGAACACGAGCCCGCGCGGGTGGAACCCGCACTCCTTGACGAGCATGAACTCGTTCACGGAAAGGTCGCTCGTGAAGAGCGCCGGCCCGGGCCCCTCGACGGACAACTCCCGCAGCCGCTCCCTGGCGTCGGGGGGCAGGCCCTCCGGCGAGAGTGACGCGGCGCCTACCGTACCGTTGTGATCGTGGACCACGGCGTCCCCCTTCTGCTGTGCGTGTCGCTGCTCTCCATGTGTCTGGTACCTGGCCAGCGCACGCAGTATGTCCTACGGCGCCTGATGGGTGGGAGCGCTGGTAGGATCTAGAACAGGTTCTACTGTCGGGGCGGACGGCCAGGGTGACTGCCGCCACCGGCGAGAAGGGGTGACGACATGGGTCGACCGGTGATCGTGGAGGCGGTGCGCACGCCGATCGGCAAGCGCAACGGCTGGCTGTCCGGGCTGCGGGCGGCCGACGTGCTGGGCGTCGCCCAGGTGGAGGTGGTGAAGCGGGCCGGGATCGACCCGGGCACGGTCGAGCAGGTGGTGGGGGGCTGCGTGACCCAGGCGGGGGAGCAGGGGTTCAACGTGACCCGCACCGCCTGGCTGCTGGGCGGCCTCCCCTACGAGGTGGGGGCCACCACCGTCGACTGCCAGTGCGGCTCGTCGCAGCAGGCCAACCACTTCGTGGCCAACCTCATCGCCGCCGGCGCCATCGACGTGGGCATCGGCTGCGGGGTGGAGACCATGAGCCGCGTCCCCCTCGGGGCCAACGCCACCGCCCCCGGGGTGGGCCGGGCCATCCCCGAGGATCTGCCCTACGACATGCCGGACCAGTTCACCGCAGCCGAGCGCATCGCCGCCAAGCACGGCATCACCCGGACCGACGTGGACTGGCTGGGCCTGGAGTCCCAGCGCAAGGCGGCGGTGGCGGTGGCCGAGGACCGGTTCGCCCGGGAGATCGTGCCGGTGGAGGCGCCGGTGGTGGCCGAGGAGGGGCCGCGGGGCGAGCACTCCGGCGAGCGGCAGGTGGTGACCCGGGACCAGGGCCCCCGGGAGACCACGGCCGAGGGGTTGGCCAAGCTGCAGCCGGTCCTGCCCGACGGCATGCACACCGCCGGCAACTCGTCCCAGATCTCCGACGGGGCGGCGGCCGTGCTCTGGATGTCCGAGGAGCGGGCGCGGGCCGAGGGGTTGCGACCCCGGGCCCGGATGGTGGCCCAGGTGCTGGTCGGCTCCGATCCCTACTACCACCTCGACGGCCCGATCGCCGCCACCACCAAGGTGCTGGCCAAGGCCGGCATGTCGATCGGCGACGTGGACCTCTTCGAGGTCAACGAGGCCTTCGCCTCGGTGGTGCTGAGCTGGGGCCGGGCCCACGGGGTGGACTGGGACCGGGTCAACGTGAACGGTGGGGCCATCGCCCTGGGCCATCCGGTGGGAGCCACCGGCAGCCGGCTGCTGACCACCGTCCTCCACGAATTGGAGCGCCGTGACGTCACGGTGGGGCTGGTCTCCATGTGCTGCGGCGGGGCGCTGGCCACCGGCACGATCATCGAGCGCCTGTAAGAGGCCCGGCGGTCCCGGGAATTTCCAAGTGGCGGCGGTACGCTGCCGCCATGCCGCGCCGGTGGTGGCAAGGCCCCGTGCTACCGGCGGCGGCGCTCGTGGCGGTAGGGCTGTTCGTAGGGTTCCCGCTCGATTCGCTCCTGGGCGGGCACGGCTGGCTGGTCCCCGGCGACGTGTGGAAGTCGTTCGAGGGCGGGCGCTATCTCGCCTGGGGCGATTTCGCACAAGGCCTTTACTACGTATCGGCACCGGGGACCGCGATCCTGTTCGCTCCCCCGGCCTGGCTCGCCACCCGGGCCGACCTGGTGGCCGCCTTCCCCTTCCCGCTGGCCCGCCCGTCCGCCTGGCTGGTCATCGACCCGTACATGCTGGTGGTCTGTGCGTGCATCGTGCCGGCTGTCGATCATCTGGCCCGGCGGCTGGGGATTGCCGGGCGCCAGCGGACCGGCCTGCTCTGGTGCACGGCGCTGTTCTCAATGCCCGTGTTCGTGCTCTGGGGACACCCCGAGGACGTCATGGCAGTGGTCCTCGTTCTGTTCGCGCTGTCAGCGGCGATGGATGGTCGCTGGGGACGGGTCGGATGGCTCTTCGGCATGGCGTTTGTCATGCAGCCCCTCTCACTCCTTTTCCTTCCGCCGGTGCTTGCCCTTGGAAGCCCTCGTTCGTGGATCAGGGTTCTGTGGCGGGTGCCCGTCCTCACCGCGGCCGTGATGATCGTGCCCCTCGTCACGACGGGCGGGGATGCCGGGCGGTTTGTCAGCGAACCGGACTATGTCCATCCCAACTACCCGACTCCCGTGCTCTGGATGAGCCCCGTCCCGGGTCACGACCTCGTGTCGGCGCTCCCCGCCCGAGCTGTGGCTCTCCTGGTGGCGGTGAGCATCGGATGGTGGCTCTGGCGTCGTGGGGCGACTCCTCTGCAGGTGGTGTGGTGCGGTGCGGCGGTGGTGGCCGTCCGGTTCCTGCTCGAGCCAGCCACCTCGCCGTACTACCTGTGGCCGGCGGTGGCCTTCCTGCTGGTCGTGGCGGCCGCCCGCCGCACATGGTGGGCACTGGCCCCGGCCACCGCGGCCAGCGTCTACTGCTACTTCCACCGGGAGCCATGGCTCTACTGGCTACCCCTGGTGGCCATGGTGGGGCTGGCGTTGGCCGCCGCGTACCGGGCGGCCTTCGCGGTGGGCGGCCACCCCCTCGACCCTGGCCCGACATCGGGGGACGACCCCGCCCCCGACCTCACCGCCGAACCCGCTCCCCGCCCGGTGCCGGTGGGCCCTACCGGTTTCGCGTAGAAATAGGACGTGTTCTAATCTTCCCCTCGTGGACAGTACCGAGCACCTCCGCTTCGAGCGCCACGGCCGGACGGCCGTGGTGACCATGAACCGGCCCGAGGCCAAGAACGCCCTCAGCCTCCCCATGCTGGTCGGCATGGCCGATGCCTGGGCCGAGATCGACGGCGACGACGACATCCGCTGCGCCATCCTCACCGGGACCGGCGGGTCGTTCTGCACCGGCATGGACCTGAAGGCCATGGGCGGCCCCGACGCCGAGAAGTACCAGCACCGCATGGCCGAGGATCCCGACCTGCACTGGAAGGCCCTCCTCCGCCACTACCACCTGCGCAAGCCACTGATCGCCGCGGTGGAGGGCTGGGCGGTGGCCGGGGGCACCGAGATCCTGCAGGCCACCGACATCCGGGTGGCCGGGGAGGGGGCCACGTTCGGGGTGTTCGAGGCCCGCCGGGGGCTCTTCCCGCTCGGCGGCTCGACCGTGCGGCTGCGCCGGCAGATCCCTTACACCATGGCCATGGACCTGTTGCTGACCGCCCGCGAGGTCTCGGCCGAGGAGGCGTTGCGCATCGGGCTCATCGGCCAGGTGGTGCCCGACGGGGCCGCCCTGGAGCACGCCCTGGCCATCGCCGAAGTGATCTGTGCCAACGGGCCGCTGGCCGTGGAGGCCATCAAGCGCTCGGTTTGGGAGACCGAGGGGATGTCGGAGGAGGAGGGGCTGGCCCGGGAGCTGGAGATCGGCTGGCCGGTCTTTGCCAGTGAGGACGCCAAGGAGGGCCCCAAGGCGTTCGCCGAGAAGCGCACCCCGGTGTTCCAGCGCCGGTGAGCGACGGGCCAGGTGGCACAGCCGGCCGGGGGTTGGGCCCCCCGGCATCGGAGGAGCCAGCCATCGAGAAGGGCCACAGTGGGGCCCCTGGCGGGCCGATGAGCCCAGTGCACGGGTCGCCCCTGGCCTCGGCGCCCTCCGCCCGGAACCGGCTGGCTGCCGCCGTCCGGCGGCTCACCGATCTCACCGTCGGGCGCCCGCTGGCCGACGGCGACCTGACAGCGGCGGCCGAGACGGTGGAGCGGGTGGCCGACCAGCTGGCCGTGGCGGCCGGCCCGGGCAAGGCCCCGCGGGGCCAACCCGACCACCGCGGCCACCCCCAGGACTTCTTCCCCACCAGCCCGGTGATCGGCTACGCCAACCCGCTGGCCCCGCCGGTGGACGTCTGGGCGGAGCGGGTCGGCGACGGGCTGGAGCTGCGGGGCCGGGCCTTCTTCGGCTACCCCTACGAGGGCCCCCCGACCTGTGTGCACGGCGGGGTCATCGCCGCCCTCTTCGACGAGCTCCTGGGGTCGGTGACCATCCTGACCGGCCAGCCGGGGATGACCGGGACCCTCACCGTGCGCTACCGGCGCCCCACCCCCCTGCTGGCGCCGCTCGACCTGGAGGCCCGGCTCACGTCGGTGGAGGGGCGGAAGATCTTCGTGTGGGGCGGCGTCCACCACGACGGGACGCTGACGGCGGAGGCCGAGGGCATCTTCGTCGCCGTCAACCCGACCATGATGCGGGGCATCGTCACCGCCAACGCCCGGGAGGCCCGGGGCGACGTGGTGGACGCCCAGCTCCAGGCGTTCGTGGACGGCGGCGGGGAGATCCGCGGCGCCGAGGGCCCGCCACCGGCCTGAGTCGCGGGCTGGCGTGGGCCACGGCCCGGTGGGTCGCCGGCGTCGGCCACGTCTACACAGCTCGCTGCACGCCCTCCCAGTACGGATCGCGCAGCTTGCGCTTGTAGAGCTTGCCGTTCGGGTCGCGGGGCATCTCCTCGATGAAGTCGACCGTGCGCGGCGTCTTGAACCGGGCCAGGCGGCCGGCGCAGAAGTCCAGGATGTCCTGGGCCAACTCCGGGCCGGGGGCCACTCCCTCGGCCGGCTCCACCACCGCCTTCACCTCCTCCCCCCAGTCCTCGTGGGGGATGCCGAACACGGCTACGTCCCCCACTTTCGGGTGCATGAGCAGCACGTTCTCGATCTCGGCCGGGTAGATGTTGGCCCCCCCGGAGATGATCATGTCGATCTTGCGGTCCCGGAGGAAGAGGTACCCGTCCTCGTCGAGGAAGCCCACGTCGCCCACGGTGAAGAAGCGGCCGATGCGGTTGCCGGCCGTCTTGCCCTTGTCCCGGTGGTACTCGAAGTCGCCGGTCTGCATGGCCATGTAGACCGTCCCGATCACCCCGGGCTCCTCGATGCGCTGGCCGGCGTCGTCGAAGATGGCGATCTCCGAGATGGGCCAGGGCTTGCCCACGGTGCCCGGCTTGGCCAGCCACTCTTCGGTGTTCACCACGGTGCCACCGCCCTCGCTGGCCGCGTAGTACTCGTCGACCACGGGGCCCCACCACTCGATCATCCGGTGCTTGACGTCCACCGGGCACGGCGCGGCGGCGTGGATCATGTGGCGCAGCGACGAGAGGTCGTAGCGGGCGCGGACCTCGTCGGGCAGGGACAGCAGGCGGTGGAATTGGGTGGGCACCATGTGCGACGTGGTCACCCGCTGGCGCTCGATGAGCTGCAGCATCTCCTCCGGCAGCCACTTGTCCATCAGCACCAGGGTGTGGCCGAAGTGCAGCGACGCGCCGGCGAACCGCAGCACGGCGGTGTGGTACAGAGGGGAGCCCACGATGTGGACGTTGCCGTCCTGCGGGTTGATCCCGAAGAGGAGCAGGATGCCGCTGAGCCCCAGCGCCGCCGCCTCCGGCGTGGCGCCGGACAGCGGGCGGTACACGCCCTTCGGGTTGCCGGTGGTGCCCGACGTGTAGTTCATGACGTCGCCGATGGTCCGCCCGTCCGGGTCGGTGGTCGGCTGGGCGCCGAGGGCCCCGGCGTAGGAGGCGAAGCCGGCGATCTCGCCCACGGCCAGGCAAGCGGCCGGTGGCAGCCCGGCCTCGGCGACGGCCTCGGTACAGGCCCCGGCGAACCGCTCGTGGCCGACGAAGACCTTGGCGTCCGAGTCGCCCAGGATGTAGGCGATCTCCGCCGCCACCAGGTGGTGGTTGACCGGCACCAGGTACCACCCGGCCTGGAGGCAGGCCAGGTAGAGCTCGACGGCCTCGGGGCAGTTCGGCAGCACGGTGGCCACCACGTCGCCGGGGGCCAGGCCCCAGTCGCGCAGGGCGCGCACCGCCTGGTTGGCCCGGCCCAGCAGCTCGCCGGCAGTGGACTCGGCGCCGCCCGGCGCCACCAGCGCCAGGTGGTCGGGGTCCTCGTGGGCCAGCGCCCAGAACCCGAGATCGCCCATGGTCCCTCCTCCTCCCAGTGCCGGTACGGCCGGGCCGGCGTGTGGCGTGAGCGGCGCCCCTGCCGCCGCCAAGATAGAACAGGTTCTAACTTTTCGTCAATCGGGCAGGCGCGGGATGGCGGCGGGCGAGCGCCTGGTGCGCTCGGCCGTCGAGCGTTTCGGGCGGCTCGACGGGGTGGTGGCCGTGGCCGGGATCCTCCGGGAGCGGATGCTCTTCAACATGAGCGAGGACGAGTGGGACGCCGTCGTGGCCACCCACCTGAAGGGCCACTTCACCGTGTTCCGGGCCGCCGCCGCCCACCTGCGCCGCCAAAAGGGCGGGGGCTCCCTGGTGGCCTTCACCTCGGGGGCCTTCGCCGGCAGCGTGGCCCAGGCCAACTACGCCGCGGCCAAGGGAGGCATCGTCTCGCTGGTGCGCTCGGCCGCCGCCGGCCTGCACCGCTACGGCATCACTGCCAACGCCATCGCCCCGGTGGCCCGCACCCGCATGTCGGCCAACGTGCCCATGGAGTTGGCCGAGATGGGCGACCCCGAGGACGTGGCCCCCATGGTCGCCTACCTGCTGAGCGACCGGGCCCGCCACGTGACCGGGCAGGTCTACACCGTGGTCGGCCCCAAGATCGCCGTGCGGAACCAGCCCGAGGAGGTCCGCGCCGTCTACGCCCCGGGCCGCTGGACCCCCGAGGCCATCGCCGAGCGTCCGGACTCGACCGTCGGCCAGGTTCCCATGCCGCTGCTGGCCAAGCTCGAGGAGTACCGGGCCGCCGCCTTGGGCGACAAGCCGAACGCGTAGCGGTCCAGGGGACAGGCCGGATGGGCCAGGGCCGCCCAGGCGGGGGGACGGCGAGCCCGCGCCACCTTCCGTGGTCCCCTCAGCGGCTCGCCCCCGGTTCGGTCGCCGGGGCCACCGTCGCGCCGACACCGGCACCCGGCTCGGTGGCACTGACCGGTGCCGTGCCGGTGCCCGCACCCGGATCGTCGGCGCCCGCCGGCTCCAGGTGCCCGCCGGGCGCCCCGGCCTGCAGCCAGGCTCGCCAGTGGCGACGGGCCGCCACCAGCACCACCACCCCGGCCGCGACCAGCAGGACCCCGGCCACCTGTACCAGCTCGGAGCCGAGGTTGTCGGGGTAGGCCAGCCAGAGCCGCTGGTCGACGGTGCGTTCGATGCCCCAGAGCACCATGCCGGTGCCGATCACCACCCCGCAGGGGTAACCGGCACGCGGCGAGCCGTCGGGCCAGCGGTCGAGCCGGCGCTCCACCAGGAGCAGCACCACGAAGATGGCGAAGTCCTCCGCCGCCTGGAAGATGGGCACCGGGAGCCGCTTGCCGGCCTGTGTGGCGTAGTACATGCCGAACCACTGGGTGGTGGGGTGCCCGCCCCCGGCCACCATGAGCTGGGGGCCGAGCAGGCGGCCCATCGACCAGGCGGCGGCCAGCACCGGGGCCACCAGGTCCAGGGCCCGGGGCAGCGGGAGCCCGGGGCAGCGGCGGTGGGTCACCACGATGGCGACGGGGACGGCGAAGAGCAGCCCGCCGAAGGACGACAGGCCACCCTGCCAGATGGCCAGCACATCGCCCGGGCGGTGGTCGTAGTAGCCGAGGTTGGACAGGACGTGCAGGGCCCGGGCGCCCACCACGGCCGAGACGATGACCCACAGGAAGAGGCTCACCAGCCACTCGGTGGGGTACCCGTGCCGGCGCAGCCGCCGTTCGAAGTACCGGTAGGCGAACCAGAAGGTGACGGCCAGCCCGATGCCGTAGGTGTGGACCTCCAGGGGCCCGATGTGGAAGGCGACGGGGACGGGCTTCATGCGGTCCGTCCAGTATGGCCCCGGCGGGCGGTCGCTACGGGCGGCCGGCGCCGGCGAAGTTGCCTGTGCCCGTGCGCAGGGCGGTGATCCAGACGTCGGCCCCGGTGTATGGCGCCTCGATCTGCTCGCCTGTCCCCACGTACATCGCCACGTGTGTGGCGCCGCCGGGCCCGTAGAAGAGGAGGTCGCCCGGCTGGAGGTCGGAGAGGGGCACGGGGGTGCTGTCGGCCATCTGCGCCCCCGAGTAGTGGGGCAGGCCCACACCCGCCTGGCCCCACGCCCACGCCGTCAGTCCGGAGCAGTCGAACCCGCCCGGTGTTGTGGCGCTGCGCGGGGTCTCGCCACCCCACACGTAGGGCACCCCGACCTGGGACTCCGCCGCGGCCACGGCGGCGGCACCGGCCCCGCCGGCCGACGGCGGTGGTGGCGGGTCGCTCACCGTGGCGACGCCTCCGCTCCCGCCTCCACCTCCTGTCGCCTGAGCGGCAGCCTTGGCCGCCTGGGCGGCGGCGGCCAGCTGTGCCTCGGCAGCCTTCTGGGCGGCGGCCTTGGCTGCCGCCTGCTGCTGGGCCACCAGTGTGGCGATCTCGCCCTTGACCTGGCTCAGGTCCTGTGTCTGTTGGGCCTCCAGGGACTGGGCCTGCTGCACTGCCGCCTGGGCCTGGGCCACTGCTTGGGCGGCCTGGGCATCCTGGGTCCGGAGCGACGTCTCCTGGGTCGAGAGCTTGGTCCGAGCGGTGTCCAGGGTGGCCACGGCGTCGTCGAGGTTGCCCTCGGCCACGCCCTCGTACTCCCGGGCGGTGGCGGTGGTTGTCTGGTTACCGGAGAACAGCGACGCCTGCGTGGCCTCCGCCCCGTCCCTGACGAAGGCCTGGACCGCCGCCTTGCGGAGTGCCACCCGGTCCCCTTGCACCTTCAGCCGGGTCTGGTCGATCTGGCCCTGGGTGACGGAGATCTGCTGGTCGATGCCCTGCTTGCGCTGCTCGTCGGCGTCGTAGCGCTGGTCCAGGGCATCGATCTGCTGGCCGGTGGTGGCGATCTCCTGTTCGAGCTGCGTGGCCTGCGCCTTGGCGCTTGTCAGTGTGGTGGCGCCCGCCGCTGGGCCGGCAGCAGTCAGGGTCGCCGACGCGGCCAGGGCAAGGGCGGCGGCGGGTAGGATCGACCGCCGGAGCTGTCGAATTGCCCGCCCTGACCGCGGCGTGGAGTGGCGCGCTTGCCCCTCTACGTCAGTCACAATGCCGGACATTTTTATCCCAGACGGGGGGCCAGCGCAACCATCCACGCCCCCGGGCCCGGCCGATACCCTCCTACTGCAGGTAGCAACTCCCTGGTCATCACCGATTTTTGCCGACGGGAGCCAGCGGTGGGCAGCTCGGGCAGCGTTCGTTACCATCAGGGCCATGTCCGCACGCTCCCGTCAGCTCCCTCGCCGTTCGTGCCTCTCGACCCCCGGGGCCACCGAGAAGTTCCTGGCCAAGGCGCCCACCGTGCCGGCCGACATGACCTTCCTGGACCTGGAGGACTCGGTGGCGCCGCTGGAGAAGGTCGCCGCCCGGGCCAAGGTGGTCGAGGCCGTCAAGAACCTGCCGTGGGACGACCGGGTGCTCTGCGTCCGGGTCAACGCCTGGGACACCGAGTGGACCTACGGCGACGTCATCGACGTGGTGGGCAACGCCGGGGAGCGCCTGGACGAGGTGATGCTGCCGAAGGTGCAGTCGGCGGCGGAGGTGGTCGCCCTCGACCTCCTGCTGACCCAGGTGGAGAAGAACTGCGGGCTGCCCGCCGGCCACGTGGGCATCGAGGCGCAGATCGAGACCACTCGGGGCCTCATCGACGTCGAGGAGATCTGCGCCGCCTCGCCCCGCCTGGAGACCATCATCTTCGGGCCCGCCGACTTCGCCGCCTCCATGGAGATGCCGGTGCTCACCGGCGGGGTGCAGATCCCCGAGTACCCGGGCGACCACTTCCACTACGTGTTCTCCAAGATCCTGATGGCCGGCCGGGCCAACGGGTTGCAGGTGATCGACGGGCCCTACCTCTACGTGCGCGACCTGGACGGGCTGCGCCAGTTCGCCCAGCGCACCCGGGTGCTCGGCTACGACGGGAAGTGGGCCCTGACCCCCGACCAGGCCGCCGTGCTGAACGAGGTCTACTCACCCACCCAGGAGCAGTTCGACCGGGCCTGGGACATCCTCGACGCCTACCGGAAGGCCACCGAGGAGGAGCGCAAGGGCGCGGTCATGTTCGGGGACGAGATGATCGACGAGGCCAGCCGCAAGATGGCCACCAAGTTCGTCACCCGGGGCCAGCGGGCCGGCCTGAGCCGTTCCGCCTCGTAGCTCATAGGGGAGCCGCCCCGGCGGTTGCCGGGCCCGGCGCGGCGGCCGACGCGCTCAGCCAGCGGTTTCCAACAGGCGGCGAGCGATGACCTTCAGGGCCAGCGTCTCGTCGGCACCTTCGAAGATGGAGAGCACCCGGGCATCCACGAAGTAGCGGCTCACCGGGAACTCCTCGGCGTAGCCCATGCCGCCGTGGATCTGCATGGCCTCCCGGGTCACCCACTCCGCCGCCCGGCACACGTAGGCCTTCACCATGGAGGCCTCCAGCGCCCCCTCGCCCCGGGCCATCAGCCGGGCCACCTGATAGGCGAACTGCCGGGTGGCCTGGATCACCACGGCCATGCGGGCCAGCTTGGCTCGGGTGAGCTGGTAGTCCACGATGGGGGAGCCGAACACCCTGCGGTTGGCCGCGTAGTCGTAGGCGGCCTCGTAGGCGGCCTGCATCACGCCCAGGGCCCGGGCCGCCGTCTGCAACCGCCCGTTCTCGAACCCCTGCATCTGCAGGTAGAACCCCCGGCCCAGGCCGCTCTCGCCGCCGACCAGGTTGGCCTCGGGCACGAACCAGTCCTCGAAGGCCACCTCGTAGGAGTGCATGCCCCGGTAGCCGAGGGTGTCGATCGGCCGACCCTCCATCCGGCCGGTCCGGGTGACGTCGTCCCGCGGCCGGTCCACGTGGTGGGTGAAGCCGGCGCTCTCTCCCGGGCGCTTCTCCACGATGAACATGGACAGGCCCCGGTGGGCCTTCGAGCGGTCGGGGTCGGTCCGGGCCAGCAGCATGAGCACGTCGGCCCGGGCGGCGAAGGTGCACCAGGTCTTGACTCCGTTGACCAACCACCCGCCTTCGGTCCGGGTGGCGCTGGTGGTGAGGTTGGCCACGTCCGAGCCGTAGTCGGGCTCGGTGACCGCCACCGCCGCCAGCACCTCGCCGGAGGCCAGCCGGGGCAGCCACTCCCGCCGCTGCGCCTCGGTGCCCCCGTGGACCAGGGCCCGGGTCAGGATCTCGGGCCGGGTGACCAGCGACCCGCCGATGCCCAGCGAGCCCCAGCTCAGCTCCTCGGTGGCCACCACCATGGCCAGCTCGTCGTCCCCGCCGCCGGTGGCCGACCCGCCGTAGGCCTCGGGCACGGACAGCCCGAACCCGCCGAGCTCGGCCAGGCCCCGGATGATCTCCTCGGGGACGTCCCCGTTGGTCCGGTGGACGTGCTCGGCGTGGGGCCGGATCTTCTCTTCGGCGAACCGGTGGAAGGTGGCCCGGGCCAGCTCGAGCTCGTCGCTCAGGTGGCGGGATCCCTGCTCGCCGCAGAGGGCGGCCAGCACCGCCGGGTCGCGGTGGGCCTGCAGCAGGCCGGCGGCCGGGGCCAGGGCACCGGGCTCGGTGCCCCACTGGGCTTCCCGCCCCACCAGCCGGGCCGCCAGGTCGGACAGCACGTCGGCCACGAAAGCGCAGGTGATCCAGGCCTCCAGCTCGCCCCGGGCCCCGTAGTCGAGGGTGGCCCGGGCGGTGGCGGCGGCGGCCGCGGCGTGGGCCAGGTCGTAGGCCACCACCTGGTGGGCGTCCACGCCCCCGGCGGCGGCCAGCGTCCGGGCGGCGCCGGTCACCAGGTCCTCGGCCAGGGCCACGGCACCGGCGGCGGCGTCGAGGTCGGCTCCCGGGTCCACGGACCGGACCTTAGAGGTCCGGGGGAGGGGCGAGCGGACCGGGGACGGGCCGAGCGGACAGGGACGGGGCGGCGAGCGGCGAGCCGGCGGGCCTCTCGGGGTCGGGGCGCATCTCGGACTCGGCGGAGCGGCGAGCCGGCGGCTGCCGGCGGGGCTTCAGGCGGCCGGTTTGCGGCCGACCACCGTGACCAGAGGTGGGAGCACGATCGGCTCGTCGCCGGGGTC
>JASHWO010000032.1 GCA_030044045.1 Acidimicrobiales bacterium | reverse complement strand
CGGGGCCCCAACCCCGGCCTCCTCCGCTGCGTGGGGCCCAACCCCACGCCGGCCGTGCTGGGCTGTCCGGACGGGATTGAGAACACATGAAGTGCATCGAGGTTCTCCATCCTTAGGAAAGTCTTCGCCAACGCTCAGGTGACACCCATCCCCTTCCGACGCCCGGTCCAGGTTGGTCGGGCAGGGTGGAGGACGTGCCATCCGGACACGACGAGCAGGGATCCGCCGGGACCCGCACCCTGTGGTTGGTCCGCCACGGTGAGAGCACCTGGAACGCCCGGGGCCTGGTGCAGGGGCAGGCGCCGGGCCCCCGGCTGACCGCCCGCGGTGCCGAGCAGGCCCGGGAGGTGGCCCGGTTCCTGGCCGGCCGGCCGGTGCGGACCCTGTGGACGAGCGACCTCGAGCGGGCGGTGGCCACGGCCCGGGAGGTGGCCCGGGTCGTGGACCTGGTGCCGGTGCAGGACGTGCGCCTCCGCGAGCGGTCCTTCGGGGTGGTCGAGGGCACCCCGTTGGCCACTTTGGGCCCGGATCTCTCGGGGATCGCCGGCGGGCGGGTGGTCGATGCCGACGCCGCCCCGCCGGACGGCGAGTCGGTCCGGCAGATCTGCCGGCGGGTGGCCGCCGTGCTCGACGAGCTGGCGGCATGGGACGTCCCGCCGGGACCGGGTGCCGGGGGGACCGGCCCCGGCGTGGGCGGCGGGGATGTGGTGCTGGTGGCGCACGGCGGGGTGGTCCGGGCGGCGCTGGCCCACCTCGACCGGGTGGATCCCGCCGGCATGCCCTGGATCCCGGTGGGCAACGGGACGGTGGTGCAGCGCGCCCTGCCCCGGCGGCCTCCCGCCGGACGGGCCGAGCCGGCGGCGGCCGGCGCCGCCCCGTGAGCAATCCAGGCCCGTGAGCAGCCCAGGAGAGGAGGGACGTCCATGAACGCCACCGCACTGCAGCTCCCCCGCCGGGCGGCCAAGCCGCGCCGCACCGGGCGCACCATGGTGATCGACGGCGGCCTCCCCCTGGGCACCTTGCGCGACCTGGTGGCCAGCGCCGGCGACTACCTCGACCTGGTGAAGTTCGGCTGGGGCACGGCCGTGGTGTCGGGCGAGCTGGACGAGAAGACGGCGCTGCTGCGCCGGGCGGGGATCGACTACTACTTCGGCGGCACGCTCTTCGAGAAGCACGTGTTGCAGGGGCATTTCGAGGAGTTCCGCCAGCTCTGCCAGCGGCACGCCTGTCGGTACGTGGAGGTGTCGAACGGGACCATCGACCTGTCCAACACCGAGAAGGCGGGCTACGTCCGCAAGCTGGCGGGCGAGCTGACGGTCGTCTCCGAGGTGGGCTTCAAGGATGCCACACGGTCCGAGCGGCTCACGCCCAGGCGGTGGATCGAGTACGTCCACGAGGATCTCGACGCCGGCGCCGAGCTGGTCACCCTGGAGTCCCGGGAGAGCGGCCGGTCGGGGATCTGCCGGCCCGACGGCCGGTTGCGCGTCGGGCTGGTCGAGGAGCTGCTCGGCGAGGAGCTTCCCGTGGACCGGCTCATGTTCGAGGCGCCGACCACCACCCTGCAGTCGTACTTCGTCAAGCGGGTGGGGAGCGACGTGAACCTGGGCAACGTGGCGCCCACCGACGTCATCGCCCTGGAGACGCTCCGGCTCGGCCTGCGGGCGGACACGCTCTTCGACTTCGAGGAGGCGGCGGTGGGGCCGGCGATGCCGCCAGGGCCGGTGGGGCCGGCAGCAGCGGCGGTGCCCGGGGGCGACCGGTGAGGGACCAGGCCGACGTCTTCCACCTGGCCATCCCGGTCCACGACCTCGACGAGTCCCAGCACTTCTACGTGGCCCAGCTCGGCTGCAAGCTGGCCCGGCGCTACGAGGACCGGGTCACCGTGGACTTCTTCGGGGACCAGCTCGTCTGCCACCTCACCGAGCCCGAGGAGGACCCGCCGGTCGAGCTGCTCCCGCTCCGGCTCTACCCGCGGCACTTCGGCGTGACCTTCTGCCGGGCCGGCGACTTCGACGCCCTCTACGAGCTGGCCGTGCTGCGGAAGATCCCGTTCTTCCGCGACATGGCGACCAGGTTCGAGGGGCTGGCCGAGGTCCACCGCACGTTCGTCCTGCGCGACCCGTCGGACAACCTGCTCGAGTTCAAGCACTACCGCGATCCCCGGATGATGTACTGACCGTGGCCACCACCGCCCCCCGCTCCACGACGACCGGCCGTGACCGTGGCTCCGGCCCGGGACCGGGCGGCACCCGGCTGGCCGAGCTGCTCTGGTACCGCTCGCTCACCGGCGCCGCCCGGCCCTACGTCGCCCACGCCCGGGCCGACCGGTCGCTCACCTACCTCGACCTGCGCCAGGCCTCGCGGCGTTGGCCGGCCCTCCTGGGAGACCTGGGGGTGGCCCCTGGGGGAACGGTGGGGATCGCCGTGGCCGACCCGGTGGACTTTGCCACCGTGTTCCTCTCCGTGATCGCCGCCGGGCGGGTGGCGGCGCCGCTCGACCCGGGCGCGCCGGCCCGGGAGCAGGTGGCCGCCTGCCGGCGGGTGGGCCCGGTGCTGGTGGTGGCCGACGCCCCGGCCCCGCCGGGCGTGCCCTGCGAGTGGCTGGCCCTCCCCGCTGGCTCCTTCGAGCTGGCCGGGGCCGAGGGCGGGCCGGTGCCCGGCGCGGCACCACCCGCCGGGCCGGGGGGCGTCCTGCTCTCCACGTCGGGGACCACCGGCGCGCCCAAGCGGATCCTGCTCACCGAGGACCGGCTCCTCCACACCGCCGGGTGCGTCGCCGCCCACCACCAGCTCTCGGCCGTCGACCGGGGCTTCAACCCGCTCCCGCTCTTCCACGTGAACGCCGAGGTGGTGGGGCTGCTGGCCACGCTGGTGGCCGGGTCGTCGCTGGTGCTCGACGACCGGTTCCACCGCACCGGCTTCTGGGAGCTCCTGGCCGAACGCCAGGTGACCTGGGTGAACGCCGTGCCGGCCATCGTGTCCCGGCTGGTGCCGCTGGCCCCCGGCGAGGCGGTGCCGGACGGGGTGCGGTTCGTGCGGTCGGCGTCGGCCCCCCTGCCGCCGGCGGTGGCCGCCCGGTTCGAGGCGGCCACCGGCTTGCCGGTGGTGGAGACGTACGGCATGACCGAGGCGGCCAGCCAGATCACCGCCAACCCGCTGGCCGGGCCGCGGAAGCCGGGCTCGGTGGGGCGGCCGGTGGGGGTCGAGCTGCGGGTGGTGCCGCCCGGCGGCGACCCGGCCGGCCCGGGGGCGGCGAGCGCGACAGGCCCGGACCCGGCGCCGGACCCGGCGGTGACGGGGATGGTGGGCCGGGTGGAGATCCGCGGGCCCGGGGTGATCACCGCCTACGCCGGTGCCGGCTACGAGGAGCGGGTGGGCCCCGGCGGCTGGCTCGACACGGGCGACCTGGGCCGCCTCGACGGCGACGGCTACCTGTACCTGGTGGGCCGGGTGGACGACGTGATCAACCGGGGTGGCGAGAAGATCTTCCCCCGCGAGGTGGAGGAGGTGGTCCTGGCCGACCCCGAGGTGGCCGCCGCCGCGGTGGTGGGGTGGGACCACCACGAGCTGGGGCGGGTCCCGGTGGCCTACCTGGTGCTGCGGGGGGTGGCCCGGGAGGCCGACCGCGGCCGGGCCGAGGCCATCGTGGCCCGGGTGCGCGAGCGCTGCGCCCGTTCCCTCTCCCGGGCCAAGCGGCCGGCCGCGTACCACGTGGTGGGCCGGCTCCCGGCCGGCGCCACCGGCAAGGTCCGGCGGTCGCTGGTCGACCCCCACGCCGCCATCTACAGCCTGCTGGTCGGTTGACCACGACCGGCGCCATCACCGGCGGCGTGCCGGGTGCGGCCGCCGGCACTGCCATCGGCGCCAGCGCTCCCGCGGCGGGCGCTACCACCGCCGGCGCCCCC
>JASHWO010000296.1 GCA_030044045.1 Acidimicrobiales bacterium | reverse complement strand
AACAGCCGGCAGCCCAAGGTCACCCCCAGCGCCGCCGCGGCCAGCGACGCCTCCCGGCGCTCGCCGATCTCCAGCCCGAGGAGCACGCCGAGGAAGGTCTTGTTGGAGGCCGACAGGAGCAGCGGGTAGCCGAGCGCGGCCAGCCGGTCCGACGCCCGCAGCAGGGCCAGCGACTGCTCGGCCGTCTTGCCCAGGTCCAGGCCGGCGTCGAGCACGATCCGCTCGGCCGGGATCCCGGCGGCCCGGGCCCACTCGGCCCGGGCGACCAGGAAGCCGGCCACCTCCCCCACCAGGTCCCCGTACACCGGCTCGGGGTCGGGCACCCGGGGGGCCAGCCGGATGTGGGTGGCCACCACCGTCGCCCCGGCCTTGGCCGCCACCGGCAGGTAGTCGGGGTCGGCGAAGCCGCTGATGTCGTTGCCCACCACCGCGCCGGCCTCGTAAGCGGCGGCGGCCACCGACGCCCGCCAGGTGTCGACGGAGACCGGCACGTCGAACCGCCGGGCCAGCGCCTCGACGGCCGGCACCACCCGGTCCAGCTCCTCGGCCTCGGTGACCTCCGGCCCCGGGCCGGCCTTCACCCCGCCCACGTCGAGGATGTCGGCGCCGTCGGCCGCCAGCCCCTCCGCCCGGGCCAGCAGGGCGTCGAGGGCGAAGGTGGCGCCCCGGTCGTAGAAGGAGTCCGGGGTGCGGTTCAGCACGCCCATCACCAGGGCCCGGTGGGCCAGGTCGTAGCGCCGCCCTCCCATCTCCAGGTGCACCAGGACCCCCGGGATCCCTAGAAGAGCCGGGAGGCCAGGGCCTTGCGGTACCGCGCCGTGCGGGGATCGTCGGGGCCCAACGTCTCCAGCACGTCCAGCAGCTCCCGGCGGGCCGCCTCGTCGTCGCGGACCCGCTCCAGCAGCGAGTCGAGCAGCGAGTCCACGTCCGGGCCCACCGACACGTCCCGGTCGGCCAAGCGGGCCGCGGCGGCCACGGCCCGGGTCTCGGCCGTCTCGGGGATCCGGGCCAGCAGGGCCAGGGCGTCCTCGGGGTCACCCTGGTCGACCAGGAGGCGGGCCAGGCCGACGATGGCGACCGGGTGGTCCGGCTGGAGCTCCAGGGCCTTGCGGAGCGACGCCTCGTCACCGGCCGCGGCCAGGGTGTCGGCCTCGCTCGGCGGGGGAGCCAGGCGGCGGACGAACTCCTCCACCTGGGCCTCGGGGAGGGCGCCGACGAAGCCGTCCACCACCTTCCCCTCGCGCAGGGCGAACACGGCCGGGATGGACTGCACCTGGAACGTGGCGGCCACCTGGGGGTTCTCGTCGACGTTCACCTTGGCCAGCTCGACCGCCCCGCCGGTGCGGGCCACCACGGCCTCCAGGACGGGCCCGAGCGTCTTGCAGGGGCCGCACCACGGTGCCCAGAGGTCCACCACCACCGGCACGGTCGCCGAGCGGTCGATCACCGCCTGCTGGAACGTGGCGTCGGTCACGTCGGCCATCGGGACGACCCTATCCGCTGCCCGGCGGAGGCACCCATCACGTCCCCACGGTGCTGAAGTTCATGGAACCTGCCCCAGTGCTCCAGCGCGGCCGCCAAGGTCAGTGAGTTCCATCGGTCGGTGCACGGTCCCGGTCATGATGACCGGCGCTGTGACCAACGCCGTCGGCCGTCGTCCTCCGCCCTCAACCCGGCCGTCGCCGAGGATGCGCCGCGCATCGAACGTTGCCGCTCAGGTGCCCACCGTCATCAGCAGGTCATGCCGGTGCACGACCAGGCGAGCACTGTCGCTTGGCGGCGCTTGGCGGCCGAAGTCCTGTCGATCGCCGACTGTCCGCATACGGCTCACTACTGGGAAGTAGCACGCTGTCTAGACTGCACTCTCGTGAAACGACGGCGGGGTTTCTTTCTGGCCGGGTCGATCCTGCTCGCACTCCTTCTCCCCCCCGGGGCACTCATGGTGACGGTCACGATCAGTACCGTCCATTGGGCGTCGGGTGCCATGCTTGGACGTGGCGCTGCACGCGACGACGGCGACGTTGGCCACGTTCAGACGTCCTCCCGTTCGACCACGGTTCGGTACCGGCCGGCGAAAGGTGCATCAGAGGCGTCGCTGCACGCCGCCGCGATCATCGTGTCGAAGAGGCTCACGGCGCTTGGCCGAAGGAACTCGGTCAGGGTGCACGATGGGGATATCGTGGCGAACGTGGCGACGACAGGTGACGCGCCATCGGTTGAAGCGAGCCTGCAGGCGGCGACCGCGATCGGCCTGCTGCTACTGCGCCCGGTCCTTTGTGATGCAGCTCCATATCGAGCCGGACAATCGCCTGCGACGTCGGGCAGTTCCTCTACGACGCCGGTTCCGACCAGTTGTGTAACACCCCGGAGCGGCCTGATGATAACCGGAAATGGTGTGGAAACAGGGATGTCCTACAGCAATATTCTCACAGAGGCGCTCGCTGACGTGCCGTCCAGTGCAGTCGATTCACCGACATCGACGGTGCTCCTGCCTGGACTTCGCTCCCGGGATCGCTACCTGCTTGGACCGAGCATTCTCACGGGGAGCATCGTGAAGAGCGCCCACGTCCATCGAACATCAACCCTCGGTCAGTGGACCCTCAACGTGGTGTTCACGTCGAGGGGTCTCGCGGCTTGGAATGCTATGATCAAGCAGTACTTACACAAGATAATTGGCTTTGATTTTGATGGCGTCGTTGTCACTGCACCCATCACCGATCTGACAGCAAGTACCTTCAGGACATTCAGATCGGTACAGCTATCGGGAAATTTCTCGAAGGAAGAAGTGGAGACGCTGGTCGCCGACCTCGACACCGGACCGTTGCCCGTCGCGCTGGCCAGGGCACCCCAGATTAAGACTGCACATAGTGCCCCGACCGGCGAATCTGCCAGGTCGTTGCGCCAGGTGTGGAGTATCTTTGTCCATCGGCGGACTGGACGTTTCAGTAGACGACACGAAGCGGCAAAGGGGCTGTGAGCGCCGATGAACGGGAAACGTGGATTTCCCAACGGCCGCAAAGAGAGGCGCCGCCGGCTGGTCGTGACCCGGGCCTCCGGGTGCCCGGCGGACCGGTACGGCCACTCCCGGCGCCCCTTCCCCACAGGTGTCACCTGGCTTGGCCCCAGCGGCTGTGGCGCCTGGATCCAGGTGCCGCGGGCTGGGCAGGGCGCTCACCACCATCAGCAGGGCACGACCACGATGGCACGGCCGGAGGCAGCGACCAGCGCCCGGACGTCGTCGGGATCGCTCGTGAGGATCCGGTCTCCTGATGACGCTATGGCGACCACGGTGGCGTCAACCGCGTCCCTCGCATTGGCACGGCCCAAGAGGACCCCGGCATCTCGCCCCACATGCTGGTCGACAGCCTCAACGGCAACCGAGCGAAGCAGGTGAGCCAGCTCGGCCTGACGTCCCGATGGGTCACGCCATACTTGGGCCACGACCACCCCGTTGCTCCGAAGTTCGATGCTGCTGCGTTCGGCGGCACGCAAGCGGGCCACCATCGCCCGGTCGCCCCGGTCGACGGCTACGAAAGCCCCGGCATCGAGCACCAACGCGCTCACGCCGCTGGTTCGGCGGCCGGCACGGCCGGCAAGCCCAGTTCGGCGGTTGCCTTCGCAAGTTCTTCCGCAGTGAACGGCCCGTGCTCGGCCTCCCAGTCATCGAGGAAGTCGGCCAGCGCTTCGGCGCGTAGCCGGGCGACAGCCGCGTCGGCCAGCCAGCCCGAGAGCCCCCGGCCAGCTCGTTTTGCGGCGGAACGCACGGCGTCACCGAGATCTGGATCGAAAGACACGCTCAGCTTGTCAACTTTCATGATCTCATCATACCATAGTATGAACTACTATGGTACGAAGCACGACCAAGGCGTGATGCGGCTCGCAGCGGCCGCGACGCTCCTGCCACCGGGTAGCGTCGAGGGTGCATGCCGCCACTCGCCGACAGCTGCACCGCCGGGCGGCCGGGCACCGCGTGAGCGCCGAGCCCCGGCCCGCCCCCTACGAGCGCCACGCCGACCCGTCGCTGGACCACCCGGTGCTGGTGGTGGCCCTGGAGGGCTGGGTCGATGCCGGGCTGGGGGCGGCCAACGCCATGACCGCCCTCATGACCCAGCCGGCCACCGAGGCGCTGGTGACGTTCGACGCCGACCACTTCCTGGACCAGCGGGCCCGCCGGCCGATCGTCAAGATCGTCCACGGCGTGACCACCGAGCTGACCTGGCCCCGCACCCAGATCCACCAGGGCCGCGACGCCGGCGGAGCCGACGTGCTCTACCTGGTGGGGCCGGAGCCCGACTTCCACTGGCGCCAGTTCGTCGACGCCGTGGTGGGCCTGGCCCTGCGGTGGAACGTCCGGCTGGCCGTGGGCCTGGGCGCCTTCCCGGCCCCGGCCCCGCACACCCGGCCGGTGAAGCTGGCGGCCACCGCCCCGCCACCGTCGGCCCCGCTGGTCGAGCGGGTCGGGGTGGTGCAGGGCGAGCTGGAGGTGCCGGCCGGGGTGCAGGCCGCGCTGGAGCTGGGCCTCGGCGAGGCCGGGGTGCCGGCGGTCAGCCTGTGGGCCCGGGTCCCCCACTACGTGGCGGCCATGCCGTTCCCCGAGGCCAGCGCGGCGCTGGTGGACGGGTTGTGCGCCACGGCCGGCCTGACCTTCGAGGCCTCGGCGGCGCTGCACGGGGCGGCCGACAGCACCCGCCGCCAGGTGGACGAGCTCATCGCCGGCAACCCCGAGCACCTGGCCATGGTGCGCAAGCTGGAGGAGAGCATCGACGCCTCCGAGGGCAACGCCCTGGGGCTGGACGCCATGCCTACCGGCGACGAGCTGGCCGCCGAGCTGGAGCAGTTCCTGCGGGGCGAGGACCGGTAGCGGGGAGCGGGACACCGTGCGCCCATCCCAGTGGTCCCTATGGCACTCGACGGCTCGCCAGCCAAGCGATGGTGGACGGCGGCGGGTCGTCGCCAGCCCACACCTCTCGATAGATCTTGAGCGTCTCGTCGCTGCTCCTGATGCCGAGCTCGTGGAAGAGGAGCTCGACGTCGGGCCAGTCCTTGGCGCGGCCGGCGGCGAGCTTCATCGCCAGCATGTACCGCGCCGACGCAGCGCCCACCCGGAGGTTGGGGAGGTCCAGCACGGTCCACTTACCGGCGTCGGACGTCGGTGGCAGGAAGCGATGGAACTGCGTATCGATCCAGTTCGCCGGCAGGCCGAACTCGGCTCCGACCCGCACCGCGATCCGCTCCACCCGTAGGTCCGTGGGGGCTCCAACGTCGACCTCCTCGGTGCGGCTCCGTGAGGCGTACGAGTAGACCATATTCGCGCCACCGAAGAGGTAGACGTCCAGCGAAAGCCGCTCTTCGCCGAGCAGATCGTTCATGCGGGCGAAGACGGCGTCGAGGAGCTCCTTCGTGATGGGTGATGTGGGCTCGCTCGTCATCAGACCTTTTCGAGGTCGTGGTCCTCGACGTACAGGCCGCGCAGCTTGAACGCCATGGGCACGAACGGGGACTCGTCGAGCCGCCGGTTGGTCGAGCCGTCGAGCGTACGAAGGCCAGGGCGCACGGCGCGTGCGGGCTCGTACGCCCATGCCGGCGGCCGCAACCCGTCGTGATGGCTGAGATACTCCGCCAGCGCCGCCAAAAAGGCGTCGACCACCGGGTCGCCGACGAGATCCGGGGGGCTCCGCCATCATGACTGCCCGGACAACCACTCCCCGGTAACGATAGTCCTGCTCGAAACGAGCCACCCACGTCAGCAGGTCATCGGCTCGGTCTGCGGAAGGAGCGCTGAGACGAGTGCCTACGAGCCGCAGCGTCAACGGAGCCGCAGCGCCCCGGTCGATCCGCTCGGAATGCTCGGCAAGGTCGGCGTACTGCCAGCAGTGCCGGCCCTTGGGGAGCGACGGGTGGATGCACCGTACGCCGTTGGCTGGATGCCAATGGCACCGTTGGCACTGGCGGCGCAAGCCGTAGTCCGGCCCATAGCCGTCGAGCGCCGGGTCGGGACCCCGTCACTCGGCGCGAGCTCGCCACCAGGCCCGGGGTCGCCGCCAGGCGCAGCACGAGGCCGAGCTCGGCACGAGGGGCGCCCCGCTCGAAGCCCACGACCCACTTCCGGGACACGCCGACCCGCCGGGCCAGCTCGGCCTGGGAGATGTGCAGCGCAAGGCGTCGGCTCTTGATCGACTTGGCGATGTCCTCGACGTCCACCACGGCCTTCGGCGTCCCTCGTGTCACCGTTCGGTGACATCTACGTTAGCGGGCGGGGCAGCCGACAGTACCCGCCGCCAGGTGGACGAGCTCATCGCCGGCAACCCCAAGCACCTGGCCGTGGTGCGCAAGCTGGAGGAGCTGCTCGTTGGCCGAAGCTCTGTCCTCGGGAGACAAGGCCGGGTGCCGACACCCGGCGTGCTCGGTCTCTGTGTGAGAGATCTCGGCGATCTGCCTGCTGCTCGTCTCGTCCCCAGACGGCCAGCTGTCGTGCGGGAGTCATCCGGCACGGGTCAGGCCGCAGATGACCTCGGCCGTACCGGCAGCAGCCGTCAGGAGATAGCCGCTCGGATGTGTTACACGTGCCGTGCTACGGATCCGTCATGCCCACGATGGGCTCGTTGAGCGGCTTGCCGCCCATGGAGCCGTAGAACTGGGCGTCGCCGAAGGCGAAGA
>JASHWO010000295.1 GCA_030044045.1 Acidimicrobiales bacterium | reverse complement strand
CTCCCCGCCGTGGCGTAAGAGGCCCCGCGGAGAGGCAGTGCGGGCTCGCCGGGGCTCGGACGGCACGGGCACGCCCGTGGGGAGGCGGCATAGCGTGGAGGTGCGCCGGCGCCGCCGGCCGGGGAGGTGCCGCCATGGACGACGAGGCGATCATCCGGAGGATCGGCGAGCTGGCCGACGAGGAGCACCGGCTGGAGGAGGCCCACGCCGGGGAGGGCCTGCCGCCCGGTGAGCAGCAGCGCCTGCGGGACCTGGAGGTGACGCTCGATCGGCTCTGGGATCTCCTGCGCCAGCGCCGGGCTCTGCGCGACGCCGGTCGTAGCCCCGAGGAGGCGGCCGAGCGACCGGCCGGCACCGTCGAGGGGTACCTCCAGTAGTGCCCTCTCTCGCTGTCCCGTCCGGCGCCCCGGCCCCCAGCACCGTGCCGTCCAGTGCTGCGCCGTCCGCCCGGCCGGTGGTGCGACGCCGGTCGCCCCGGGTAACCTCCGGCGCCGACCCGGCCGGGTGACGGGCGGACCGGGGGAGGCGACATGGTGATCGACGGGTGGGTCAACGCCCTCAGCCGGGAGGCGGCCGAGCAGCTGCTCGGGACGAGCGGCTTCGGCTCGATCGAGGGCTACCTGGGCGGCCAGGTCCGGGGCGGGACCACGACCGACGACCTGGTGGGCGAGATGGACCGGCTCGGGGTGGACCGGGCGGTGCTGACCGCCGGGCTGTCCACGGTGGACCGGGCCACCGTCGACCTGGTGGCCGGCCGCCGGGACCGCTTCCGGCTGGCCCTGGTGGCCGACCGCCCCGAGCGGCCGGGCCGCCAGGCGAAGGAGGTGCGGTCCCGGGCCGCCGACGGCGGGCTGGACATGGTGCGGGTCACGCCGCTGGTGCAGCAGTACCCGCTGAACCACGCCCTCTACTACCCGGTCTACGCCACCTGCGAGGAGCTGGGGTTGCCGGTGTCGATCAACGTGGGCGTGCCCGGTCCCCGGGTGCGCTCACGTTGCCAGGACCCGGTGCTCCTGGAGGACGTGCTGATCGACTTCCCCGGGCTGGTGGTGGTGGCGGCCCACATGGGCCACCCCTACGAGGAGCTCCTGCTCCAGTACGCCCGGAAGTGGCCGACGCTCCACCTGTCCACCTCGGCCTACTCGTGCCGGTACCTGCACCCGGCGGTGGTCGACTTCATGGGCTCCCGCCGGGGGCGGGGGCGCGTCCTGTTCGCCTCGGACCACCCCTTCCTGCCCATGGACCGGGCGCTCGAGGCGGCCCGGGCGCTGCCGCTGGACGCCGAGGCCATGGCCGAGTTCCTGGGCGGGGCGGCAGCCCGCCTCCTGCCGTGAGCTCCAGCGCCGAACGGGTATAGGAGGGGGACATGCAGGACCACCACTTCGACTTCGTGCTCGACGCGTCGCCCGAGGACGTCTGGGACGTGATGTGGCGCCAGATGCGCCGGGACGTGACCGCCGGCCCGGTGCGGATCGAGATCCTGCACCCGGGGGACGACGACGGCAACGGGCTGGTGCGCCACTGCTGGTTCCCGGTGCCCCGCTCCCTGCTGTCGGGGGGCCGGGGGCAGTCGTGGGAGTGGATCACCGAGGCCGATCGCCCGCACGGCTGGCGCTACGACGCGGTGGGCCGGCCGCCGTGGTCGCGGGCCACGGGGTGGACCCGCCTGGAGGACGCCGGCGGTAGCCGGACCCGGCTGCACTTCCGCGAGACCTACGAGGTGGGCAACCCCGTCACCCGCGCCCTGCTCGAGCACCGGGTGCACCGGTTCATCTCCCGGGACAACGACCGCCTGCTGGAGGACTCGGTCAACGCCATGCTGCGCCGCCTCCGGGACCGCCGGGCCCGGGAGGGGACCGGCCCCGAGCCGGTACCCTGACACCACGGCCGGCGTCCCTGTCACTTCGGACGCCCC
Organism: Acidimicrobiales bacterium; assembly: GCA_030044045.1. The sequence goes on along the minus strand of JASHWO010000295.1, from coordinate 2,476 downwards.
GGGCGTCCGAAGCCCACGTTCCGGAGGAGCCTGGGGTTGGGGCCCCAGGCGGGCTGGTCAGCAACGGCCGGTGTGGGGCAGGGGCCCCACGTTCCGGAGGAGCCTGGGGTTGGGGCCCCAGGCGGGCTGGTCAGCACGGCCGGTGTGGGGCAGGGGCCCCACGTTCCGGAGGAGCCTGGGGTTGGGGCCCCAGGCGGGCTGGTCAGCACGGCGCGCTGATACCGTGGGACGGTCGCCGGCCGGCGCCCGTCGAGCAGGAGGAGCCCATGGCCCAGAGCGCAGGACTGCACGAGCCGGGGGAGCTGCTGTCCCCCGACACCGTCGACCGCCACCGTGCCCTGGTGTCCATCCAGGAAGAGCTGGAGGCGGTCGACTGGTACGACCAGCGGGTCGACGCCACGGCCGACGACAGCCTGGCCGCGGTGCTGGCGCACAACCGGGACGAGGAGAAGGAGCACATGGCCATGACGCTGGAGTGGCTCCGCCGCCACGACCCGGCCCTCGACGGGCACCTGCGGACCTACCTGTTCACCAGCGCGCCGGTCACCGAGATCGAGCGGGAGGCCGAGGCGGACGCCAGGGCCGGCAGTGGCCCGGCGGGCGGGGCGGTGGGCGCTGGCACACCCGGGAGCGCCGGGAGCGCTGGCTCCGGCTCGCTGGGCATCGGCAGCCTGCGGGAGGCCGGGTGATGAACCACCTCCTGCGCCCCCACGCCCCGGTCACCGAGGCCGCCTGGGCCCAGATCGACGAGGAGGGGCGGCAGCGGCTGGTGCCGGCCCTGGCCGCCCGGAAGCTGGTGGACTTCTCCGGCCCGCACGGCTGGCAGCACTCGGCCAGCAACCTTGGCCGGGCCGCGGCCATCGCCGGGCCCGACGACGGCCTCGCCGCCCGCCTGCGGTCCGTTCGCCCGCTGGTCGAGCTGCGGGCCGGGTTCTCGGTCTCACTGCAGGAGCTGCTCGACGCCGACCGGGGGGCCGTCGACGTCGATTTCGACGCGCTCGACCAGGCGGCGCAGCGCATCGCCCGGGCCGAGAACGTGGCCGTGTTCCACGGGTGGGCCGAGGCCGGCATCGCCGGCATCGCCGAGGAGACTCCGCACCCGCCGATGGCCCTGGGCACCGACTTCGCCCAGTACCCGACCCGGGTGGCCCGGGCCGTCGAGCGGCTGATGGAGCACGGCGTCAGCGGCCCCTACGGCCTGGCCCTCGGCCCGGACGGCTACACCGGGGTGGTGGAGACCACCGAGCACGGGGGGCTGGTGGTGTTCGACCACCTGCGCCAGATCCTGGGCGGCCCCATCGTCTGGGCGCCCGGGGTGCGGGGCGCGGTGGTGCTCAGCCTGCGCGGCGGCGACTTCCTCTTCGAGTCCGGGCAGGACCTCTCCATCGGCTACCTGCATCACGACGCCGAGCGGGTCCACCTCTACCTGGAGGAGAGCTTCACCTTCCGCGTGGCCTCGGCCGACGCCGCGGTGGCGCTCACCCCGTAGGGGCAGGGGGCGCGGGGGCGGTGCCCGCCGGTCCCCGGTCCGGAGCGGGCGCGCCGTGCTGATCCTCGGCGGACCGGTGGGCGAGGCGGCCCACGACCGCCACGGCCACCCGGAGCGCCCGGCCAGGATCGGGGCGGTGCTGGCCGGGGTGGACGACCTCCACCTGGGCAGTGACCTGGTGCCGGTGCCCGCGGCGCCGGCCGCGGCGGCCGACCTGGTCCGGGTGCACGAGGCCCGCTACCTCGACGCCCTGGCCGCCTTTTGCGAGCGGGGCGGGGGCGACGTCGACCCGGACACGTTCGCCGGCCCCGACTCCTGGGAGGCGGCCCGCCTGGCCGCCGGCGCCGGCCTGGCGGCGGTGGAGGCGCTGACCACCCGAGGCGAGGGCGTGGCCTTCGTGGTGGCCCGCCCGCCGGGGCACCACGCGGTACGTGACCGCTCGATGGGCTTCTGCCTGGTGAACAACGTGGCCGTCGCCGCGGCCGCCCTGGCCGACCGGGGCGAGCGGGTCCTGGTCCTCGACTGGGACGTGCACCACGGCAACGGGACCCAGGAGATCTTCTGGTACGACCGCCGGGTGCTCTACGTCTCCACCCACCAGTGGCCGCTCTTCCCCGGCACCGGTCGCGCCGCCGAGGTGGGCGGCGAAGGGGCCGAGGGGCTGACGGTCAACGTGCCGCTGCCGGCGGGGGCCACCGGCGACGTGGTGCGCCGGGCCCTGGAGGAGGTGGCCCTGCCGGTGGTGGCGCGGTTCGGCCCGACCTGGGTGCTGGTGTCGGCCGGGTTCGACGCCCACCGGGACGACCCTCTGGCCGGTCTGGCCCTCTCCGCCGGCGACTTCGCCGACCTGGCCCGGCTGGCCGCCGACCTGGCCCCCGGCCCGGGCCGGCTGGTGCTGTTCCTGGAAGGCGGGTACGACCTGGGCGCCCTCCGGGCCTCGGTGGCCGCCTCGCTCGGCGCCGTGCTGGGCGCTACCGGCGTCCCTGG
>JASHWO010000294.1 GCA_030044045.1 Acidimicrobiales bacterium | reverse complement strand
GAGGCCGGCCCGGCGCAGCCGGGTGGCCATCTTCTGGGACAAGAACGTGTCGTCTTCGAGCAGCAGGACTCGCATTCGCGTACCCCCTCGGACGCCGGTCCTGCCGTTCTATCATGTCTCGACAACTACGTGGAGAGGTAATACGTATTATCTTTTCCGCATGCAGAGAGCAAGTGCCGTTGCAGGCTGCTGCACCGGGAGGAGGGGCCGTCCGTCCGTTGGCGTCACCGGCGGATGGCCCGGCGTCCAGTGTCAAACGGTGACCAACTCGACCGCTACGCCGGCCCCAGCCGCCGCCGACTCGAGGATGGGCGAGCGAGCGGTGACGGCGATCCTTGCCCCAAGGACCCTGGCCGCGGCGACCGCTTCGGCGTTCAAGAGGTTCAGGTGCCCGGGGAGGACGGCCATGACCGGGATCAAGTGCCGCAAGCTCAGCAGCCCGATCTCGGCAGGCAGCTCCTCGAGGGCGCGCCGGGCGCGTTCGTGCTCGGCGACGGGCAGTGACGCCCACAGCCGCGACAACGAGCCTCGACCCGGGTGAGCGACGGCTCGGGCAACCCGCCAGAACCACGTGCTGGTCGTGAACACCTCGCCCCTGCCGACCGCCTCGCTATAGGGGGTCAAGGCCGGGACCTCGCGCTCCGCCACGAGCGAAACCAGCAACGCGTCGTCGACGACGATCACCGCTGAGGGAGGGATCAGCCCTGGCGCAGTTCGGGGTCGCCGGCCGCCACCTCATCGAGTGCCCGGCGGAACTCGCCCGACGCCAGATCCTCGACCAGTGCCCGGCGGACCTCGGCCGGCAACCTCGTCAGAGGACCCACCCGAGGAGGGGTGAGCTCGCCGGCCTCGGCGACGGCAGCCCGTGACCGGGCCACGATAGCTTCGATGTCCTGGACCGAGATCACCACGGCGTCATCCTACCTCGAACGGCATCGGCTGTTTCTTTCGATCACATGCCGACCGGGTCCCCCGCCAACAGCTCCAGCCCCACCGACAGCCCACCCTCGGGCCGGTTCACGGCCGCCACCCTCCCCCGGTGCAGCTCGGCCACCCAGCCCACGATGGTGAGGCCCAGGCCCATGCCCTCGGCGTACATGCCCGAGTTGGCCGCCTCGATGAGGCGCTTCAGCTTCGGCTCGGGCATCCCCGGCCCGTCGTCGGCCACGGTCACCCCGTCGGGGCGCACCGTCACCAGGATCTGGGGCTTCTTGCTCTCCCAGCAGCCGTGGCGGAGGGCGTTCTGCACCAGGTTCAGCGCGGCCAGTCGCAGCAGGGCCGGGTCCCCCTCCACCGGCGAGGGCACCATGTCGGTGCGGATCGAGCTCGCCGGGGTGTCGACTGTCCCCACTCGCTCGGCCAGGGCGTCGGCCACGAGCCGGTCCAGTTGCACCGGTTCGAGCTTGGGTCGCTCGTTGCCCGACACCAGCAGGGCCAGGTCGAAGAGGTCCCGGATGGTGTGGCTGGCGTCGCGGGCGATGCGGTCCACCTGGCGGAGCGACTCGGCGGGGTCCTCGTCGCCGTCCTCCACCGCGCTCTCGGCCACCGCCAGGAGCCGGGTCAGCGGGGCGTGGAACTCGTGCACGGCCGAGCGGATGAGCTGGTCCTGCTGGGCGAGGAACATCCTGGCCGGCCGCAGCGCCCAGCGGGTCAGGGGCAACGACAGCGCCACCCCGGCCACGATCACGACCAGGCAGGCGAGCCAGGCGACCCCGGGGTGCCAGGCCACCAGGCCGGCGGTCACCCCGACCGACAGCACCACCAGGGCGGCCACCGCCGTCCCGGTGACGATCCCCCACCGCCGGACCAGCTCCTCGCGGTCGAAGCCGAGGGCGAACCGTCTACTCCGGCGAGGCCACGTAGTACCCCACCCCCCGGACGGTGTGGATCAGCCGGGGCTCGCCCAGGGCCCGGCGGAGCCGGCAGATGTGGACTTCCACGGTGTTGGAGAAGGGCTCCTCGCGCTCGCCCCAGCAGTGCTCCCAGAGGTCCCGACGGGTCACCACGTCTCCCGGCCGGCGCACGAGCATCTCCAAGATGGCCAGCTCCTTGGCGTTGAGCTGGACCGCCCGCCCGCCCCGGACGACTTGGCGGCGGCCCACGTCGACGGTGAGGTCACCGACCCGGCGCAGCGGGCATTCCATCTGCCCGGCCCGCCGGCACAGGCTGTGGACCCGTGAGGTGAGCTCCTCCAAGGTGAAGGGCTTGTTCAGGCAGTCGTCCGCGCCGGCCTGGAACGCCGCCACCCGGTCGGCCGAGGACACGTGGTACCCGGAGACCACCAGCACCGGCACGGCGTTCCCGGCCCCCCGGAGGTCGGTCACCAAGCCGAGGGAGTCGCCGCCGGGGACCACCCGGTCCAGCACCAGGCAGTCGTACTGGTGCTCCCGGACGCGCACGGCAGCGTCGTCCAGCCACTCCACCTCGTCCACCGAGAGGCCGGCCCGGCGCAGCCGGGTGGCCATCTTCTGGGACAAGAACGTGTCGTCTTCGAGCAGCAGGACTCGCATTCGCGTACCCCCTCGGACGCCGGTCCTGCCGTTCTATCATGTCTCGACAACTACGTGGAGAGGTAATACGTATTATCTTTTCCGCATGCAGAGAGCAAGTGCCGTTGCAGGCTGCTGCACCG
>JASHWO010000293.1 GCA_030044045.1 Acidimicrobiales bacterium | reverse complement strand
CCGCCGGCGCCCGCTCGCCCGCCAATTTCGACAATAATTGTCAAAAAACAACCGTTGGTGATAGACTGTTGATCGACATGCGGAACCCCGACGAGCTGACCGAGCTGTTCCGGGCCAACGGCCGCAAGGTCACGGCCCAGCGCCAGTGCATCTTCCGGGTGCTCCAGGGCAACGTCGACCACCCTTCGGCCGAGGCGGTCTACGAGGCGGCCCGCACCGAGGTGGCCACCATCTCGCTCAAGACCGTCTACCAGACCCTCTACGAGCTGGCCGAGATGGGGGAGATCAACGCCCTGGACCTCGGGACGGGCACCGTCCGGTTCGACCCGAACGTCGAGGGATCCCATCACCACCTGGTCTGCCGGGCCTGCGGCAAGGTGCGCGACCTGAACGTCACCTTCGCTGGCCTGGCCGTCCCCCCCGAAGCGGTCCAGGGCTACGAGGTGCGCAGCGCCGAGGTGGTCTTCCGGGGACTCTGCGAGGAGTGCCGGGAGCCCTCCGCCGTGGGCGCCTGAGGTCACTGTAAGCAAGCAACGAGAGAAAGAGGAAGGGACGCAATGCCCGAATTGAAGGGATCCAGCACCGAGGCCAACCTCAAGACGGCCTTCGCCGGCGAGAGCCAGGCCAACCGCCGCTACCTGTACTTCGCCCAGAAGGCGGACGTGGAGGGCTACCCGGACGTGGCCGCGCTCTTCCGCTCGGTGGCGGAGGGCGAGACCGGTCACGCCTTCGGCCACTTCGACTTCTTGCGGGAGGTCGGCGACCCGGTGACGGGCGTGCCGGTGGGCCCCACCGAGGCCAACTTGAAGTCGGCCATCGAGGGCGAGACCTACGAGTACACCGAGATGTACCCGGGCTTCGCCAAGACCGCCCGCGACGAGGGCTTCGAGGAGATCGCCGAGTGGCTGGAGACCCTGGCCCGCGCCGAGAAGTCCCACGCCGGCCGCTTCGCCAAGGGGCTCGAGTCGATCGGCTGAACGCCGCTGCCGGTGGCGACGGCCGCCGGCCGGGGCCGCTCGGTTCCCGCCCTCCGCCCCACCCGGCTGGGGGGCGGGAACCGCGGCGCCACCCCACCGGGATCCGGGGAGACCAAACGATGAGCCCACTGGCCGGTCGACCGGGACCCGGCGGCCCCTTGACCCTCGACGACGTGCTCGACCTGCGCGCCTACGAGCGCGTCCGGGACGACTTCCGCCGGCTGGTCATCGCCCGCAAGAAGCGGCGGCGGGTGGCCGTGGGCCCCGTGGTGACCCTGACGTTCGAGTGCGTCGACACCGTTCGCTTCCAGATCCAGGAGATGGCCCGGGTGGAGCGGATCCTGACCGACGAGGGGATCCAGGCGGAGCTGGACGTGTACAACGCGCTCCTGCCCTCGCCCGGGGAGCTGTCGGCCACCCTGTTCGTGGAGCTGACCAGCGACGCCGACCTCCGCCACTGGCTGCCCCGCCTGGTGGGCATCGAGCGGTCGGTGGCCTTCGAGCTGGCGGGGGACGCCGGGGAGGCCGGTGGGCCGCCCGAGGTGGTGCCTGGCGTCCCGGAGGCGGCCCACGAGGAGGCGCTGACCAGGGAGGCCGTCACCGCGGCGGTGCACTACGTCCGCTTCCCGTTCACCCCGGGGCAGGTGGCCCGCTTCGCCGCCGGGCCGGCGGCCCTGGCCGTGCAGCACCCGGAGTACGAGGCGCGGACCGAGTTGCGCCAGGAGACCCGGGAGGAACTGCTCGGCGACCTGGAGGGCCGGACCGAGCCGCTCGACCTGGGCTGACCCCGGTTACGGCCCGGCGGGTGCCTGGTGGTGACCTGGGCTGGCCGGTGGGCCCCCGCCCTTTACAGCCGCACCGGGCCTGGGGCATAATTGCCGTTCTGCCAAATCCGGCGCCGTCGGTGGCCACCGCGGCCCCGGCCGGGTGCGGCGGGCTCCCCTAGCTGAAATCGTTCCAGAGAGAGTGCGTTCCATGACTGCCACGTGGCGCAAGCGTGCCGCATGCCGGGGCATCGACGTCGAGGTGTTCTACCCGACGACCGACGACGAGGCCGACGCCGCCGAGGCCAAGGCGATCTGCGCCGAGTGCCCGGTCCGCCAGGCCTGCCTGGAGCATGCCCTGGCCGACCGGGAGCGCGACGGCATCTGGGGCGGCACCACCGAGCGGGAACGCCGGCGCATCGTGCGCCAGCGGCGCAAGTCGGCCTAACAGGCCGAGCGGACAGGCGGCGCGGGCTCGCCGTCCCCCAGCCGACCCTCCCGCCGGTGTGCCGGTGCGGCGTTGTCGTCGGTCGGCCATGGCTCCGACATGGCCTTCCTCCTCCGCCTTGCGCTGCTTGCCTGGATGAACGGCTCCCTGGTCCACGCTGCCTATCCGCTGGGCCTCTACCCCGGGATCCGGTCCCGGCCCCGGGGCCGGCCGGCCGGGTAGGCCGTGACCGGAGCCGGCGCGGTCATTGGACGCAGGGGGTGGGGTTCCAGGGCTCCGGCTGGGTGTTCGTGTAGACCTCGGACGGGGGGGTCGTCGTCGTCGTGGACCCGCCTGTGGCGGTGCCCGTGGTGGCGGCCGCCGGGCCGGTGGCCGCGCCTGTGGGCGTGGAGCCCGAGGTGGTGGTCCCGGTGCTCCCTGTGGCGGCGCCGGTCGTGGTGGTGGCCGACCCTGTGGCCGCGCCTGACGCTGTGGTCGTGCCCGACCCGGTGGAGCCGCTGCTCCCGCCGTTGCCGGCCGTGACCCCGGTGAACGAGCGGCCCACGGTGAGCACCACGTGGTCCCCGCTGAGCTGCGGGTCGGCGACCAGGGTGGTGGCCCCCGACAGGTGGGTGGCCACCGCCTGGCCGGCCGCCTCGTGGCCGTCGGCGTACTGGATCTCGGTGGTGGCCACGCCCTCGGACGGCGCGTTGGCCACCAGTGTGACCGGGAAGCCCTGCTGCTCCAGGCTGGCTGCCGTCTCCGAAGCGACGGGTGCGGTGAAGTCGACCCCGTTCAGCACCTGGACGGGGACCTGGGCCGGTGTCAGGGGCGGGGCCGTGGTGCTCGTGGTGGTGCCCGGAGCGCGGGCGGTGGTGGGGGTGGTGGCTGTCTCGCCCAGGTGGTCGAAGGCGGCGATGGCCTGGGCGGCACCGGGCACGGCCTCGCCCAGCACGTCGGCCCCGCCTGTGGTGGTGAACCCGTAGGTGGGCAGGGTCTCGGTGTGCAGGCTGCCCTGGGAGAGGCCGTGGAACTGCTCGGCCATCGAGAAGAGGTCGCTCTCGGTGAGGGTTGTGTCGATGGTGAGGTCCTTCACCGCCGCCCCCAGGAAGCTGTTCAGGGTGAGGGGGTCGAGCTTCACCCGGTTCAGCTTTGTGAGGACGGCCCGGAAGAAGGCGTCCTGGCGCTGGATGCGGCTGAAGTCGCTGAGGCCGTCGTAGTTCCAGGTCCCTGTGGCCTCGTAGTAGAGGTGCCGGGCACGCACCAGCTCCAGGGCGGTCGCTCCGTCCACCAGTTGGCAGCCGGTCTGGGTCACGTCGAGCCCGGAGTAGGCGTCCTTGACCGGGTCGGGGAAGTCCATTGTGACGCCGCCGAGGGCGTTCACCATCGCCTGGAACCCTGTGAATGTCACCGAGATGTAGTGGTTGATGGGGATGCCGAGCACCTGCTCGATCGTCTGGATCAGCAGGTCGGGTCCTGTGTTGAAGGCGGCGTTGATCCGGTTCGGTCCGGCCTGCGGTCCGTGGCCGGGGATGTCCACCCACAGGTCGCGGGGGATGGAGAGGATCCACACCTGCTTGGTGGCCGGGATGAAGCGGGCCACCATGGTGACGTCGCTGCGCTGGCCGCCCACGTTTGTTGTGGGCGATGTCGGTGTCTCGAACTCCTGCTCCTTCTTCGGTGTTGTCTTGACGAAGGTCCGGGAGTCGGAGCCCACCAGCAGCACGTCGAACGGCTGGCCCGGTGCCGGCTGGGCGTCCAGGTGCTTGGCGTGGATCTTCTTGATCTGGTCGAACCGGTAGCGGGCGTAGTACCAGGTCCCGGCACCCGCGGCCACCGCCAGCACCACCAGCACCAGGAAGGCGACGAGCAGGCGGCGGGGCCAGCGGCGCCGGTGGCGCCGGGCCTGCCGGCGGCGTGCCCGCTGCAGCGTCCGGCGGTCCACGCCGGGTGCCGGGCTCGACGGTGTCGAGGTGTCGGGTGTGTCGGGTTCTTCCACGGTGCTGGGGTTGGCGCGTTTCGCGCTGTGGGGAAGTTACCGCTCCCGTGTGACGGGCATCCTTCGCCCCGGCCGGTGGGTGCCGGGGTGCCGGGTCCCGGGGTGCCGGGTCCCAGGGTGCCGGGTCCCAGGGTCCGGGCTGCGGGTGGCAACCGGCGGGACTGGGGGGCCGGGGGCGGCCGGAGGGTGCTCGGATAACGTTGCCCGATGGACCTTGCGCC